>CAJXHW010000044.1 GCA_913054565.1 uncultured Kordia sp.
TTTTTGTATTGTGTAAAGATAAAAAAAGGACGCAGTTTTACGAGCTGATTATATACTTGATAATTCTACTTGAAATTTTTTAAGTTTTCCGTAAATTGCAGCACCAAAATAGATAATAATTTACAGATGATACAAGCAACACCATATAAACCTAAGTATAAAATTCGTATTGTAACAGCCGCAGCCTTATTTGATGGGCATGATGCCGCTATAAACATTATGCGACGAATTATTCAAACTACAGGTGTAGAAGTAATTCATTTAGGACATGATAGAAGTGTAGATGAAGTTGTCAATTGTGCTATTCAAGAAGATGCAAATGCTATTGCAATAACATCTTACCAGGGTGGTCATAATGAGTATTTTAAATATATGTACGACCTTTTAAAAGAAAGAGGTGCTGGGCATATTAAAATTTTCGGAGGTGGAGGTGGTGTAATCCTTCCTTCAGAAATTAAGGAGTTAATGGATTATGGTATCACTCGTATTTATGCTCCGGATGACGGTCGTGAAATGGGCTTACAAGGGATGATTAATGATTTGGTAGAAAAATCAGATTATGCTATTGGAGATAAGTTAAATGGAGAAATAGATAAACTAGCTGAAAAAGAAATTGGAGCTATTGCTCGAATTATATCTTCCGCAGAAAACTTTCCTGATGAAGCTAAAGCTACTTTAGATAAAATTAAAAACATAAATAAAGACAGTAAAACCCCGGTGTTGGGAATTACTGGAACTGGAGGTGCTGGTAAATCATCTTTAGTAGATGAATTGGTTAGGCGTTTTTTAATTGATTTTCCAGAAAAAACAATCGGTTTAATTTCTGTAGATCCTTCTAAACGTAAAACAGGAGGTGCTTTATTAGGAGATCGTATTCGTATGAATGCCATCAATAATAACCGTGTATACATGCGTTCATTGGCAACACGTCAATCTAATTTAGCATTATCAAAATATGTAAGTGAGGCAATTGAGGTGTTGAAAGCAGCTCAGTTTGATTTAATTATCTTAGAAACTTCCGGAATAGGACAATCGGATACAGAAATTATAGAACATTCTGACACGTCATTATATGTGATGACGCCAGAATTTGGTGCCGCTACACAGTTAGAAAAAATCGACATGTTAGATTTCGCTGATTTAGTAGCGATTAATAAGTTTGACAAACGTGGCGCTTTAGACGCATTGAGAGATGTAAAGAAGCAATATATGCGTAACAACAATTTATGGGATACGCACATGGATGATATGCCAGTTTTTGGTACAATAGCTTCTCAATTTAATGACCCAGGAATGAACTCGCTATATAAATCTATCATGGATAAATTGGTAGCGCAGTCTGGAGCTGATTTAAAGTCTAAATTTGAAATTACAAAACAGATGTCTGAAAAGATCTTTGTAATTCCACCAAGTCGCGTGCGTTATTTATCAGAAATTGCGGAAAACAACAGAGGTTATGATGCAAAAGCATTTGCTCAAAAAGAAGTGGCACAGAAATTATATGGTATTTACAAAACTATTGAAACAATAGTTGAAGGAAATGTATCATTAGATAAATCAGGTATTGACAGTGAGTCAATCACAAATGTTTCTGATGATAATAAAGATTTTTTACGCTTACTAGTAGCACAGTTTGATCGTGTAAAAATGGATTTAGATCCGTATAACTGGGAAGTAATTACTGGTTGGGATGAAAAAGTAAATAAATACAAACAACCTATTTATTCTTTTAAAGTTCGTGATAAAGAAATAAAAATAGAAACACATAGTGAGTCGCTATCGCACACTCAAATAGCTAAAGTGGCGTTGCCAAAATACACCGCTTGGGGCGATGTTTTAGGATGGTGTTTACAAGAAAATGTGCCAGGAGAATTTCCGTATGCTTCAGGTTTATATCCATTTAAACGCACAGGAGAAGATCCATCACGTATGTTTGCCGGAGAAGGCGGGCCAGAGCGTACTAACAAGCGTTTTCATTATGTAAGTGCAGGAATGCCTGCAGCACGTTTGTCTACAGCTTTTGATTCGGTAACCTTATATGGTAATGACCCTGGTGTAAGGCCAGATATTTACGGTAAAATTGGAAATGCAGGAGTTTCTATTTGTTGTTTAGATGACGCTAAAAAATTGTATTCTGGATTTGATTTAGCAGATCCAATGACATCTGTGTCAATGACAATTAACGGGCCAGCGCCAATGTTGTTAGGGTTCTTTATGAATGCAGCCATTGACCAACAGTGCGAAAAATATATTAAGGAAAACGGTTTAGAAGCTGAGGTTACAGCGAAAATTGATAAAATATATAAAGTAAAAGGAATAGCTCGTCCACAATATCAAGGTGATTTGCCAGAAGGGAATAACGGATTAGGGTTGTTCTTATTAGGGGTTACTGGTGATCAAGTATTACCAGCAGATGTTTATCAGAACATAAAAACATATACGTTAAGTGCGGTTAGAGGAACTGTACAAGCGGATATTTTAAAAGAAGATCAAGCACAAAACACCTGTATTTTTTCTACAGAATTCGCATTGCGATTAATGGGAGATGTACAAGAATACTTCATTGAAAAGAATGTACGTAACTTCTATTCTGTATCTATTTCAGGATACCATATTGCTGAAGCAGGAGCAAATCCTGTAACGCAATTGGCCTTAACTTTAGCAAACGGATTTACTTATGTGGAGTATTACTTAAGTAGAGGAATGGATATTAATAAATTCGGACCAAACTTATCATTCTTTTTCTCAAATGGTATAGATCCAGAATATGCAGTAATTGGTCGTGTAGCACGTAAAATATGGGCAAAAGCGTTGAAATATAAATACGGAGCTAATTCAAGAGCTCAAATGTTAAAGTATCATATTCAAACTTCAGGGCGTTCATTACATGCACAGGAGATTGATTTTAATGATATTCGTACTACATTACAAGCATTATATGCTATCTATGACAACTGTAATTCATTACATACAAATGCATATGATGAAGCTATTACTACGCCTACAGAAGCATCGGTACGTCGCGCAATGGCAATACAGCTAATTATAAACAAAGAATTAGGGTTAACTAAAAATGAAAATCCAATTCAAGGATCGTTCATTATTGAAGAATTGACAGATTTAGTAGAAGAAGCAGTCTTGTTAGAGTTTGATCGTATTACAGAACGTGGAGGCGTATTAGGAGCAATGGAAACTATGTATCAGCGTTCTAAAATTCAGGAAGAAAGCTTGTACTATGAAACCTTAAAGCATAACGGAGAGTTCCCAATTATTGGTGTGAATACTTTCTTAAGCAAAGACGGTTCGCCAACGGTAACACCAGATGAGGTTATCCGTGCAACGGAAGAAGAAAAACAATATCAGATTGACATGTTAGCAGATTTACATAGTATGCATGATACATCAGAGATGTTGAAAGACTTACAGGCTGCCGCAATAAATAATGAAAATATTTTCGATAAATTAATGGATGTTTGTAAAGTAGCTTCCTTAGGTGAAATTACTGAGTCATTATTTGAAGTTGGAGGTCAGTATAGAAGGAATATGTAAGCGAGCTATTTCCAAAATAACTAAACCCCAGACTATTTTAATAGTCTGGGGTTCTTTTTTCATAGACTAAATAATTAATGTATTTTAGTAGAAAATAAAACGCAATAATGGTATCAGCAATAGGGTATTACGTAACCGCAATAGTATGTATAATTACAGCATTTGTAATACATCGTATATACTATAAAGAAAAGAAACGTCATGCCTCAGCAATTTCATTACAAGGTATTAAGTGGTTCGGATTGGCTATTTTTTCATGGGGGTTAGGCGCATTAATTAACATCGTGTTAATTTCAGTATTACAGCTTGAGGCTAACCATAAATTAATTGTTAGTTCAGGTGTCTTATTTTCATTGCTAAACTCCTTATTTATTTTAATGTCCTTACCAGCAATTGAACATTCTGGTAAGCGAAACTTAGCTATACAAATCATTCAACGTTTTTCTGAAAAAGAGGTCTTCGTCATATTTACAGCAATATTACTAATGTTAGCATCTGTATTTTTAGTGTCATTTTATAAAAATAACCTTGATGCGTCAAGTAATAGTGTTATATGGTTAATTGATATCCCCATATCGTTGGTTGTAGCATTTTCATTATTAAATGAGTTAAATAAAGCTTTTAGAAATAGAGGTATGCGTTTTATGTATTTACCAACAGTAGCTTTATTTCTTTTAATTGTTATTGCAGTATTGCATAGAATAGTGCCAGATAATCAAGCAGAAAAGTTAATGAATTTAACAACTTGGAATTTTATAGGGGTATTAACAGCTTTGTCGTTTAAGTTTTTATTTGTGCTTTTATTTACAATACTATTATACAGTTGGAAATTATTAGCAGAAAATGAAGAGCAACAAACCGAATTTACAAAATTGCAATTAGAAAAAGCATTATTAAGTAAAGAGAACGCAACTTTAGAGTTAGCAAACGAAAGTCATTTAGATACCATTAAGCATTTAAAAGAAGCTTTAGCAACACGCAAAAAGAAATATAAAAAACTTAAAAAGTCGTCTAAAGTAGAATTGTCAGATCGCCAAAAAGAAGTTTTGGCAAATTTAGGGGTATGCGGAAATACAATGTCATATACCGAAATTGCAGAAGCAATGCATATAGGAGTAGACGGTTTTCAAGCGCACATATATCAGATAAAAAAGTTATTAAATATATCAGGTTCTGATGGTAAAGAGCAGTTAATTGCCTATGCTTTAGAAAAAGATTTATTAAAACATTCTACAATAAACCCCAGTAAAAATGATGCTTAAGTAACAACTTAAGTACTTAAGCATATAAGTTTCATTACTACGTAAGCCTTTGATTTTCTGTTGTTGTTTGCAACTTAGCAGAAATAAAAATCAAAAAAAGATGAAACAGTTAATTACCTGCTTAGTAGCATTAGTGTTACCACTAGTTGTACAGGCAAAAGATACTCAAGTTAACTTAGACGAAAAAATAAATCAACTTTTTGCAGATGCTACAGGTTGGTTTCCAGCAGCTATGTTTGCTCAAATTCCAATTACAGACACGGTTGGTGTACCTTGGGTTTTAATTGTGTTAATATTAGGAGCAGCTTATTTTACAATATATTTTAAATTAATTAATTTCAGTGGTTTTTTTACAGCTGTAAATGTAGTAAGAGGAAAATATGATGCTATAGATAGTCATGAAGCTCAAGAAGATATTTTACAAACCATCAAAATTGAGGGTGAAGGTGAGGTGTCTCATTTTCAGGCTTTAACAGCTGCATTGTCTGCCACTGTTGGTTTAGGAAACATTGCAGGGGTTGCTATAGCTTTGTCTATTGGTGGAGCGGGAGCTACTTTTTGGATGATTTTAATAGGTTTTCTAGGGATGGCTTCAAAGTTTGTAGAATGTACTTTAGGGGTCAAATACCGAGAAATTGCATCAGACGGAACAGTGTTTGGTGGCCCAATGTATTATCTTAAAAAAGGATTGGGAGATTTGGGGTTTAAAAAAGCAGGGAAGCTTTTAGCTGTCGTTTTTGCTATTATGTGTGTTGGTGGATCATTTGGAGGAGGTAATATGTTTCAAGTAAATCAAGCTTTTAAGTTATTTGAATATGTTACTGGGGGTGAACAAAGCTTTATTTATGGTAAAGGGTGGTTATTTGGTTTAATTATGGCTCTACTTGTTGGGATTGTTATTATTGGAGGAATAAAAAAAATAGCAAAAGTAACGGATAAGATTGTACCAATAATGGTAGGAGTTTATGTGTTAGCTGTTATAGCTATTTTAATGATGAATTTTTCAGAAATTCCAAACGCAATTCAAGCAATAATTGATGGGGCATTCAGGCCAGTAGGAATTGTTGGTGGTGTTATAGGTGTGCTTATCCAAGGGTTTCAACGGGCTGCTTTTTCTAATGAAGCTGGAATTGGGTCATCATCTATTGCGCATTCTGCTGTGAAAACAAAATATGCTGCTAGTGAAGGGTTGGTGGCCTTGTTAGAACCGTTTATTGATACTGTTGTTGTGTGTACAATGACAGCTTTAGTATTGATAATTACTGGACAAATTACTACAGGAATGGCTATTTCTGATGAACAAGGAGCTATTTTAACAGCCCAAGCATTAGGAAGCGGAATATCATGGTTTCCTTATGTATTAGCAATTGCGGTTATTTTATTTGCATTTTCATCAATGATATCATGGTCATACTACGGATACCAAGCGTGGTCTTATTTATTTGGAAGAAATAAACGTACAGGGAATGTTTACAAAATAATCTTTTGTGTCTTTACGGTTATTGGTGCTGCGGCGAGCTTAGGAGCGGTTATAAGTTTTTCTGATGCACTTGTATTTGCAATGATGGTACCTAACATGATTGGTTTGGTGTTATTGGCGCCAAAGGTTAAAGCGGAACTTAAACGTTATAAATTAGCCATATCTCAAAATTAATTTTTGTAAATTTATACTACAGAAATGCATCTTTTTACAGAATTTTTCGTCTACTATATGAACTTAAAAAGATATTATTATGAAAACGGATAAAAATTGTAGTTGTAATTGTGAGCAATGTCAAAACGGACAATGCCAAAATTGCACATGTGAAAGTTGTACCTGTTCAGGGTGTAATTGTTAAATAACAGTCCCGCTCTATGCGGGACTATTTTTTAATCATAAGAATTATGACTAGTACCGAAATTTGGGAGCAATACCATACCGATATATTTCGTTTCATTTTTAGCAAAGTTAAAAATGAACACACTGCTAATGATTTAACTCAAGAAACGTTTATTAAGGCTCATGTAAAATTAAAGACTTTAAAAGATGATTCTAAGGTGAAATCATGGTTGTTTACGATTGCGCGCTACACAACGATAGATTATTTTAAAATGAGTGCGCAAACAACAGATTTAAAAGATTATGATATTGTTGATGACTATTCGGAAGAAAAAGAACATTCTGCAAAAGATTGTTTGCCAGGAATCATTAAACATTTGCCCAAGAAATACCGTGATCCGTTATTTATGTCAGATATAAAAGGTATCAAACAAGCTGAGATTGCTAACCAACTACAATTGCCTTTAGCAACTGTAAAGTCTCAAATTCAACGTGCTCGAAAATTAATTGCACAAGGTTACATGGATTGTTGTGACTATAAACTTAATGAGGATGGGTTTTTAGTTGGAGAAACTAAAGAGAAGGATGATTGTAAAGTATGTAACTAATTAAAAAAAGCAACTAATCTGTTTAAATCAGTTGCTAATTAATGAAGTTTAGTAAAACCTATGAAATTATTTTCGGTTTCAATTGTTGTCTTAACACAAACAGTAGAAACATACATAATAAGGCTAATGCTGTAACAATATACCAAGTGTAATCATAGCCAAAGTTTTCAATAAGCTGCATACCTCCATTGTGGCCAAAAATATGAGCTACTGAAAAAGAAATGCTATACAAGGCCATATATTCACCTTGATTTCCTTTTTTTGACCTATTCATTGCAAATGCATTTGAAAAAGGAAAAGCTATCATTTCACCAAAAGTTATAAATAGCATACTGGCTATAAGTACCCCTGCCCATGAGGTTGTGGTTAAAATAAAAAAGCTTAACCCTGTTAGGGTAGCGCCTATTAGCATGAGTGACGATTTAGAGTATTTACTATTCTCTAACCATTTTACTAAAGGCATTTCTAATAAAAATATAATAAACCCATTCATTCCTAAAATAATACCTATTTCTAGTTCACTTAGTAGGAAAACATCTTTGTAAAAAAGCGGTATTGTAGAAAATAATTGTAAAAAAACCACACCAAATAAGGACATAGCAATTAAGAAAATCCAAAAAACTTTGTCAGAATACGCTGATTTTGGATTAGAAACAATTTTTTGCTCTTCCAATACTTTAGCTTTTTTAGGGTTAAGAACATTAAACAACAATAAGCTAGCTAATATACATGTAACACCATCAACCCAAAATAAGCCACCATAACTTAAATAGGTAATAATTAATCCGCCAATTGCTGGTCCAGCAGAAAACCCTAAGTTAATAGCTAAACGTATTAAAGTTACCGATCTAGTTTTGTTTTCAGGTTTGCTATAGGCACTTAAAGCAACAAACATGGCAGGTCTGAAACTATCAGCTACCACCATAACAATGAATATTCCAAAACATAAGCTATAAAATGTTGTTAGAAACTGTAACCCAATAAACAGAAATCCAGTTGAGAATAAACTTAATAACATCACTTTATAGTAGCCAATTTTATCTGTTAATTTCCCTCCTAGCCATGAACCTATTACTGATCCAAACCCAAAGGCAGACATAATCCATCCAACATTAGTAAGGGTGAAATCTAAGCTTTCTGTAAGGTATAAAGACAGGAACGGGATAACCATAGTTCCGGCTCTGTTAATTAATGTAATTAATGCCAGCCACCACACCTCTTTGGAGAGACCTTTAAAGGAATCGATGTAATTAAAGTATATTTTTTTCATAATTGATATGTTTTACTGTCGTTGAAACGACCATGAGTTAGTCTGTATAATTTTAATGGGATATGTTGTAAAGATAAAACGCCCAACTGAAGAGTTGGGCGTTTATATATTGTATTAATTTATACCGTTATTGGCATAACAAATAAATACGTAATCCCGAACCTCTCTTTTGAGAAGACCTACAGACCCTTTTATTTATTTGTTTATAAATCATATGTGTAGTAATTGAGTTACAAAGCTATATATTTTTGAGTATAAATATGTATTTTTGATGTAAATTTTTTTTTAAATGAAACAGATTCTATTTTTATTTTTATGGTGTTCAGGTGCAATTTTGGCTCAAAATTCTGATGTGATTAATGATATAAAAGCCCACCAGTCTGCCCAAAATAAGCAGTTTAGTACTAAAGGGCAGTCGCCGTTAAAAGAAAATGATAGGACAAGTTTTAAAGGATTGGATTTTTTTGATATAAATTTAAAGTATCGCGTAAAAGCTACTTTAAAGCGAACTCCTGAGGCATCATTTTTTAAAATGAAAACAACAACATCTAGGGTGTCTGAAGAGCGTGTTTATGGAGTTGTATCATTTAAGATTAACGGAAAAGAACATAAACTGAAAGTATATCAAGGTAAAAAATTAATGACAACAGATGGGTATAAAGATTATTTGTTTTTACCCTTTTTAGACGATACAAATTCTTTCACAACTTATGGTGGAGGAAGATATATTGATTTAAGAATTCCTGAAGGAGATCAAGTGGTTATTGATTTTAATAAAGCTTATAACCCTTACTGTCACTACAACGAAAACTATTCTTGCCCTATAGTGCCAAGGGATAATTATGTGCCACAGAAAATTGAAGCAGGAGTTAAGGTTTATAAAAAAGAATAATGTATGGCACGAAAAAGAAGACGTCGTGTTAAATGTCCAAATTGCGAACAACAATTAAAAGATGATATGAATTATTGTTTTAATTGCGGACAAGAAAATCATATAAAACGTGTGTCGGTTAAAATGTTGTTGACGGATTTTTCTTCAACCTATTTTTCATTTGAGTCAAAATTATTTTCGACATTAAAATATTTGCTGATTAAGCCAAGTTTTTTGTCTTTGGAGTATTTAAATGGGAGAATTGAAGCTTATTTGAAACCAATTAGAATGTATGTATTTATCAGTTTCGTGTTTTTTCTATTAAACAGCATGTCGTCTGTAAATTCAACTTACGATGGTATAAACTTCACTAAAGATGGTAAGCCCGTTAGTTCAGAGGTTGTTCAGGATGAGCTAAAAGCAACTCCTCTAAATGATTCAGAAGAGGAATCTTTTTTAGAAATAGATACTAGTTTTTTTGAAGGGAAATTGAAAAAAATATTTGCGGATAATAAAGAAACTAAATTATTTATAGTGTTCCTGAAATCAAAATTACCATTATTGTTTTTTCTTTTAATTCCTGTGCTTGGCTTGTTGTTTTTTCTAATTTTTTACAAAAAGAAATATTACTATGTTGATCACCTAGTGTTTGCGTTACATTTACAATCTTTTATGTTTGTAGTATTAATTTTTAATGTATTGATTAAAACTGT
>CAJXHW010000045.1 GCA_913054565.1 uncultured Kordia sp.
AGTTGTTTCACACAACCCTAAACTTTTAAACATAGCTTTTATTCCTACAGGGTTTCCTTCTTCAAAAATATAATCAATAGAATCTGCTATTTTATAATGTAAATCATAAGCCGCTTTCGTTTCGCCTTTTAACCCTAGCCTTATCATTTCGGAAAACTCATTAGGCACACCTTCTCCAATAACCGATATCACTCCTGCTCCTCCTGCTAAAGTTATAGGCAAAGCAATCATATCATCTCCAGAAATTACTAAAAAATCTTTAGGCGCATGCTGAATAATTTTCATGGCTTGCACTAAATCACCTGCTGCTTCTTTTACAGCAATTACATTATCAAAATCATTGGCCAAGCGCACAATTGTTTCTGGCAACATATTAGATGACGTTCTGCCAGGCACATTATATAAAATAATTGGTTTTGGCGACGCTAAAGCTACAGCTTTAAAATGCTGGTAAATCCCTTCTTGACTTGGTTTGTTATAATACGGAGATACTGATAAAACCGCATCAAAATCTGACAAATCAGTTGTCTGTAATTGCGCTACCACATCAGCGGTATTATTCCCTCCAACTCCTAAAACCATTGGCAAGCGCTTGTTATTAACCTCTGTGATTTTAGCTATCACCTGCTGTTTTTCTTCAGCTGTCAATACCACACTTTCACCAGTTGTTCCTAAAACAACAAGATATTCTACACCACCATCAATCACATGATTTACAACACGCGCAAGTGCATCAAAATCTACACTCCTATCTGCTTTAAAAGGAGTAACTAAAGCCACACCCGTACCTAAAAACTTGCTCATTATATTTTATTTAATATGGATAAATACTTTTTTAATTCAATTATAACTATTTCAATATCAGTTAATTTAGCTGCAACGGTAAAATCATTCAACACAGCATTGTTTACTGAAAAACCTATTTTAAACTTGGCTTTTGAATGTACTGAAACTAAATTTAAAAGCAACTGATTTTCATCATGAAAATTTAACAGAGCATCAAACTCTTTATTTATAAAACTTAGCACAGCATCGCCTTTTACTTGTCCGTTAAACGCCAATGCATTATCAGTAAAAACAGACTCTTCCACCTCCTTTGCCAGCTGTTTATTAGGTTGGTAGTACAACAGGGTAATTGCTGATTTTGGAACATCAAAAAGTGTAGCTAACTCGTTTGTAAAGGGAAATTCTTTAAAAACTCTCGCATCAATTAATACTCCAAGTGTTTTAATTTTTTGCTGATCAATTTCTCGATTAGCAACACAGTGCTTGTTAATATACTTTTGAGCTAATTTTCTTTTGATTCCTTTTAAAAACATTAACTTTACATTTGATATACAAAAGTACACTGCTACACGTCATTAAACAAGTAGCAACTGATTTTAATTCTATGAAAAAACAATTTTTATTACTAGCCCTTTGTACACTTATTTTAGGTGCCTGTAAAAAAGATACACCAGCTAAACTGTATCAAATAAAAGCCAACCAACTTGTTACTGATAGTACAACTGCTGACAAAAAAACAGTTACTGATTTTATTGCCCCTTTTAAAACACATTTAAATGAACAGTTAGATGCTGTTTTATGTACAACGCCAATTGATTTAACACGAGTTGATAGTGAACTTGAAAGCAGCTTAGGAAACCTAATGGCTGATATATGTTTTGAGCAAGGAAACATGGTATACAACAAACAAACGGGTAATAGTGTTGACTTTGTTTTATTCAATTATGGTGGTATTCGCGCACCTATTGCTAAAGGAAGTATTACCGCTAGAAACGCTTTTGAAGTCATGCCTTTTGAAAATGAGTTAGTAGTTGTTGAATTATCTGGGAATAAAGTAATAGAGTTATTACAGTACTTAGCCAATAATAAAAAAGCGCATCCAATTTCTCAACTACGATTAAAGTTAGAAAAAAACACCTATAAAGACGTTACTATAAAAGGTGCAAAATTTGATGCTACAAAAAACTATTTTGTATTAACATCTGACTATTTACAAGAAGGTGGTGATAAAATGGACTTTTTTAAAAACCCTATAGCATTACACAAAACTAATTACAAGATAAGAACAGCATTAATAGACTTCTTTAAAAAGACAGATAGTATTATTCCTAACTTAGATAACCGTTTTATTTATGCAAACTAGACGTAATTTTTTACAAAAAACAGCTGCCAGCACAGCATTTTTAGGATTAGGAGGACTGTCATTAAGTTCTTTTAGCAAACCAAAAGACACTAAAATAACTATCTTACATACCAATGATGTTCATAGCCAAATAGAACCACTACCACACAACCATTACAAATATCCTGGCTTAGGTGGTTTTGCCAGACGCGCTACCATTGTTGATAATATAAGAAGAGAGAATCCTAACACACTATTATTAGATGCTGGAGATATCTTTCAAGGAACCCCCTATTTCAATTACTTTGGCGGCGAATTGGAATTCAAACTCATGTCTATGCTAGGATACGACGTAGCTACCTTAGGAAATCATGATTTTGATAATGGTATTGACGGTTTTATAACACAACTTCCTAATGCAAAATTCGATTTTGTTTCTGCTAATTACGATTTTACCAATACTGCCTTACATGGAAAAGTTAAACCTTATAAAACTTTTATAAAAGATGGTGTTAAAATTGGAGTGTTTGGTCTTGGTGTTGAACTAGAAGGTTTGGTTAGTAAACGCTTATACAAGGAAACCCAGTATTTAAATCCTGTAGAAATAGCGCAAGACATTACAAAGCAATTAAAAGAAAAAGAACAGTGCCAATTAGTAATTTGTTTATCTCACATTGGCTATTTTTATAAAAACAATCCTGATAAAGTATGTGATTTATTGCTTGCACGCAATACAAAAGACATCGACTTAATTATTGGTGGTCACACCCATACCTTACTACCAAAACCAACTATTGAAAAAAATAGCATTGGAGAAAATGTACTCATAAGTCAATGCGGAAAAAGTGGTGTGTATATGGGTAAAGTAGATTTTTACTTTTCAAACGATGGTAGTAAAACCACTAAAGGAAAATCAATTATTGTATAAAAACTAAACAAATATATAAACTATGGAAAACATCCAACAACCTCAACTAACTCCTGTAGCAGCATTATCAGATGACGCTAAAGTAGCCTTTTACAAAAAAACGTATAGTCATGTAGCAGGCGGTGTACTCGCTTTTTTTATTGCTGAATTTATACTACTACAATCAACTACTGTTATAGATTTTATGTTATCTATGACTCAAGGTTGGCGCTGGTTGATTATGCTAGGTGGCTTTATGTTTATGACCAATTATGCTGAAAGTACAGCCCTAAAAACTAGCGACAAAAACAAACAATACATGGCCTATGGCCTATACATTTTAGCTGAAGCTATTATATTTATTCCGCTTATATACATAGCTATGGTGTATTCAGGAGGCATGGAACTTATCAACCAAGCTGCCATTGTAACCTTATCATTATTTGGTGGACTTACCGCAGTAGTTTTTGTAACTAAAAAAGATTTTTCTTTTTTACGTTCAATACTAACAATTGGTTTCTTTATAGCATTAGGCTTAATTATAGCTGGTACATTATTTGGTTTTGATTTAGGTTTATGGTTTTCTGTTGGTATGTGTGTATTAGCCGCAGGATCTATTTTATACCAAACATCTAACT
Source organism: uncultured Kordia sp. (assembly GCA_913054565.1). Taxonomy (GTDB): domain Bacteria; phylum Bacteroidota; class Bacteroidia; order Flavobacteriales; family Flavobacteriaceae. Next base: position 3,674 of record CAJXHW010000045.1, read on the forward strand.
TGATTAACAAATATACAAATGACCAATACATTCCTGCAGCAATAGGCTTATTCGCTTCATTAATGTTACTGTTTTGGTATGTTCTTCAGATTTTTATATCTAGAGATTAATTCACTCGCAACATAACACATACACATCAAAAACGTACACGTGAGTATTAAAAAAGTATCCTTTTTAAGGATGCTTTTTTAATTTCATACTAGGACTAGTCCCCATTTCAACCCTCTGTTTTAAAGGTTTTATTTGAATCGTTTGGATATTTGTGACAATATTAATCTAAACAATTTAATTATGAAAAAGTTATTATGCATTGCCAGTTTATTTATTAGCACAATTGTTTTCGGACAAGAATCTGTAGATACACAAACAGGGATATTGAGTTTTAAAACAGAAACTATTGATTACGGTACCATCAACAAAAACTCAAACGGAAATAGAACATTCAGTTTTAAAAACACGGGAAAATCTCCTATAATTATCACTAGTGTAAAAGGGAGTTGTGGTTGTACTGTAGCCACAAAACCAAGTAAACCTATTATGCCCAATGAAACTTCTGAAATTGGCGTGACATACGATACAAAAAGAGTTGGTTCGTTTTCAAAAACAATAACAGTGGTATCTAATGCCTCTGAAAAAAGTAAGGTGTTGCGTATAAAAGGAATGATTTCAAAAGCCGAAACCACACAAGTTGCTGTAAAATAATTTAGTGTAACTAATACTACTAACACCCACAAAATATAAAATGTTATCGTGGGTGTTTTCTAGGTTAAAACTATTAATCAGAAAGCTTATATTTGTTATTCAACACAATTACTACCATGCAGAAATCACTATTCTATTGCATTTTATTAGCTAATGTTTACACATTAACAGCGCAATTTCAGTTTTCTGGAGAGGTAACAGAAGACTATAGAAAGGCAACAGCCTATTTAGTTGTGGTTGATGAATATCAGAAAAGTGATCTATTAATTACAGAAAAAATCATTCAAGAATACAAGATCGATTCAACAAATAAGTTTGTGTTTAAAGGCGATTTTCTAAGTTCGAAAAACATGCTTTATATGATCTACTTAGACACTTGTAATGATCATATTTCTGATTACAAACACCTCTTAAATCATTGTGAAACAAGTCAATCTATACTATTTATTGCAAACAACTCCGATCGTATAGATTTTCCTTTAAATGACTTATCACAGTTATTTTGTGAAATTAAAACCACTAGCAAACAAAATACTGCTGTTTTAGAAATTGATGCCTTACAAGAACGCTTATTAGTCAATTTACAATCGTCAAAAAGCGATGCACAACGCCATATTATTTATAAAAAATGCTTTGAGAAACTCCAAGAATTCAGCAGGAGTTTTAAAGATCCGTTGGTAGAGTTATATGCGTTTCATCTTTATGCTAATGAAAAATCATTCAGTAGAGCTTTTTATCTAGATGACTTAAAAGAATCAAGGTATTATGCTGATTTATTAGAACGACTAACACACAATTATCCTAAATCTAATTATATTAAGCAATTTAAAAGTGACTTAAAAAAGGACCAATATTCTTTCTTAGAATCTAATAATTCTGAAACTGGTTTTTTAGTATATCTCATCGGAGCTTTACTTATTATCTCTACTCTTTTAAACCTCTTTTTATTTAAGAAAACTAGGGATAAAAAAGAACTTAAAATAGATTATAAAACCGTGCTTACCCCTCAAGAACAAAAGGTTTTTGAATTAATGTATCAAAAATCAAGCAACAAAAATATTGCCGATACACTATTTATAAGTGTAAGTACTGTAAAAACACATATTAACAATATATATTCTAAACTTAGTATTTCATCAAGAAAAGATGTTGATGTGTTTTTTAAGTAACATATACTAGCCTATCAACTCCAAAAACTCCGTCTCTGTCAAAATAGTAACTGTACCTAAAGCCTCTGCTTTTTTTAATTTTGAACCCGCCTTTTCTCCTACCACCAAATAGTCTAATTTTTTACTAATACCACTTATTGTTTTTCCCCCGTGTTGCTCTACCATATCTTTAGCTTCATCGCGTGTAAACTGAGTGAGTTTTCCTGTAAACAAAAATGATTTTCCTTCTAACACAGTACTCGTTAATTGCTGAGCTTCTTCATTTATTTCTAATTGAACTCCAGCCTCATTTAGGCGTTCTAATACCTGAAGATTTTTAACATCTACAAAAAAGGCTACTACACTTTCTGCAATACGTACACCAATTTCATCTACTTGTTCTAATTCCTCTTGAGTAGCATTTGCCAATGCCCAAACAGATTTATAATGTTTGGCTAATTTTTTAGCAACTGTTGCTCCTACAAAACGAATTCCTAAACCGAAAAGCACTTTTTCAAATGGCGTTTTTTTAGACGCAGCCACACCTTCAATAAGATTTTGAGCTGACTTTTCTGCCATGCGCTCTAAAGGAATGATCTGATCTATAGTTAAATCGTATAAATCAGCATAAGTAGTCACCAATCCTTCTTTATACAGTAAAGCTACAGTTTCACCACCTAAACCTTCAATATCTAATGCTTTTCTACTAATATAATGCTGTATTCTACCAACAACTTGTGGAGCACAGCCAAACTCATTCGGACAATAATGCTTAGCATCTCCCTCATTTCTGATCAACTCTGTGTTACACTCTGGGCAATGGCTAGCATAAATTGTGACGCAAGAATTAACATCACGTTTGCTTACATCAACACCAACGATTTTTGGGATAATCTCCCCCCCTTTTTCTACATACACATAATCATTAATGCGTATATCTAACTTTTGAATCTGATCTGCATTATGCAAAGATGCTCTCTTTACTGTAGTTCCTGCCAATAAAACCGGAACTAAGTTTGCTACTGGCGTTATGGCTCCTGTACGTCCAACTTGATATGAAATACTCTCTAAAACTGTAGATACTTGCTCAGCCTTAAACTTATAAGCAATAGCCCAACGTGGCGCTTTTGCAGTATAGCCTAATTCCTCTTGTTGAAACAAATCATTAACCTTAATAACAACACCGTCTATTTCATAAGGTAACGTGTGCCTGGCAGTTTCCCAGTGTTCTGCATAAGCAATAATTTCATCAATTGAGTTTACTTTTTTGGCATGATTTGGCACTTTAAAACCATAAGTCTTTGCAAATTGCAAACTCTCAAATTGAGTGTTTATTTTAGCATTACCAAAATCTTTTACCTTAAAACTATATAAATAACACTCTAGTGGTCTAGAGGCTGTTTCTGTACTGTCTTGCAATTTTAAACTTCCAGATGCCGTATTACGTGGGTTCATATACGGGTCTTCTCCATTGGCAATACGAATTTCATTCATTTTGTTAAACCCATCAATAGGCAGCATAATTTCACCTCTAATATCAAAATCTTGAGGATAATCTCCTTGTAATTGTAATGGAACTGACTTTATTGTTTTTATGTTAGTTGTTACATCATCACCTTCAAAGCCATCTCCTCTTGTCACTGCTCGAACTAATTTTCCGTCTGTGTAGGTAATATTAATTGAAGCGCCATCATATTTTAATTCACAAGTATAACTAATATCATCTGAATCTAATATTTTATGAATACGAGTTTCCCAATCTAATAAATCCTCTTTTGAATACGAATTATCTAACGAATACATTCTGTAACGGTGATGTACAGTATGAAATTTTTTAGTAATACCACCACCTACACGTTGTGTGGGCGAGTTTTCATCATAAAGTTCTGGATGCTTTACTTCTAAATCTTGTAACTCCTTTAATTTTACATCAAATTCATAATCAGAAATTGTTGGGTTATCCAACACATAATAATTATGATTATGCTCACGTAATTCATTTCGTAGTTGTAGTATATAATCTTGTGGATTCATATAAAAAAAGTAGGTATTACAAAAGGTAAATTTAAGTTTTTAAAGCAAGTTACAAAACTTCTAAGTCTGATTTTTATTCATCCATTTAGGCACTGGTAATGGCTGAAATTCTGTCATTTTTTCTAATAAATCCTTTGGGTTATCTGCTACTAAAACTAATTTTTTATAATCAGATTTTAAAAGTTGTTTATCAATCATAACATCAATAAAACTCAACAAATCGTTATAAAATCCGTTACTATTCAATATACCAATTGGTTTTTTGTGCAATCCTAATTGTGCCCATGTAAGCATTTCAAACAACTCCTCTAAAGTTCCGAAACCTCCAGGAAGCGCAACTATACCGTCAGACAATTCATGCATCTTTAGTTTTCGCTCATGCATGGTTTCTGTAATAATGAGTTGACTTAAATTGGTATGCACAACTTCTTTTGTGGTTAAAAAATCCGGAATAACCCCAACCGCATTACCACCATTATTTAATACGCCAGAAGCAACATTACCCATTAATCCTATTTTAGCACCTCCATAAACCAACTGAATATGTTTCTCTGCTAATACTACCCCAAATTCATAGGCTGCGCTATTCAATTGCTCATCATTACTGTCACTAGCGCCACAAAATACGACTATACTTTTCATCTTATTTATTGGTTTAAAACAAAATCGGGAATCAGTTATAAAACTAATTCCCGATTATCTATTAAAAAAAGAGTATGAATTACTCTTCCATGAATTTTTCCATAACTGCATTACTTACTCCTACATTAGAGAAACCTCCATCATGAAATAAGTTTTGCATTGTTACACGTCTTGTTAAATCAGAGAATAAACTTACTGTGTAATCTGCACAATCTTGAGCAGTTGCATTTCCTAAAGGAGACATTTTTTCTGCATAAGCTATAAAACCATCAAATCCTTTTACTCCAGAACCTGCTGTTGTTGGTGTTGGCGATTGAGAAATTGTGTTGACACGTACTTTTTTCTCTGTTCCGAAAAAATATCCAAAGCTACGTGCTATTGATTCTAAATATGCTTTATTGTCAGCCATATCATTATAATCAGGAAAAGAACGCTGCGCAGCCATGTAGGTTAACGCTACTATACTTCCCCATTCATTCATGGCATCTTGCTTGTATAATGTTTGCATAACTTTATGAAAAGACACTGCAGACACATCCCATCCTTTATGTGTAAAATCGTAATTTTGATCAGTATAATGACGTTTTTTACGCACATTGATTGACATCCCTATTGAATGTAATATAAAGTCTAATTTCCCTCCTAATATTTCTTGAGCTTTAGTTACTAAGTTTTCTAAATCTTCAATACTAGTTGCATCTGCAGGTATAATTTGAGCGCCTGTCTTTTCTGCTAACTCATTAATTTTACCCATACGCATAGCGATAGGCGCATTAGTTAACACAAAAGTACCACCTTCAGCATGTACTCTTTCTGCAGTTTTCCAAGCGATAGAGTTTTCATCTAATGCTCCGAATATAATTCCTCTTTTACCTTTTAGTAAATTATACATAATTGTTAGTTTTTGTGAAACCAAAAGTAATAAAAACAATCATACTGGTTGCACAATATTATATTAATTAATGCTGAGTATTGTAAATTAATAGTTCTCTTTAAAATTTACCGATTGTAAAATTAACCCTGAAGCAGGTGCAATATATATGATTGGTAGAAGTTTTTCTGGACATGAAATTGATGTTTCAATTGTTTCAAAATCAAGTTCACCTTTACCTAACTCCATCAACCTTGCCATCATAATACGAATCTGATTACGCTTAAATCCTTCACCCACAACTCTTAACATATAACTTTTAGCTGGAAAAAAATTAGCTTGATACAGCGTGTTTTCTATTAACTCACAGGTAGTAATTGTACCAATAGTATTTGTTGTATTTGTAGGTTTATATGTATAATTTCTGAAATCATGCGTACCTTCAAATAATTTTGCTGCTTTTTGCATCAATGAAATATCTAATGCATCTGGGAAAGCTACCATATATGGTGCTGCAAAAGGGTGTATTTTTTCTCCAAAAGTAAATATGTATACATATTCTTTTTCCTTAGCATGCTGAATAATATTGAACTTACTAGTCGTCTCTTCAATATCTAAAGCATTAATATCAGGTGGTAAATTTTGATTAAACAACGGCATAAACTCATCAAGAATCAAGTTTCCTTCGTCTAAAAAAAGCTCAATAAATGTTTCGTTAACTGACACCTTTGCATCAGTACGGCCAGCAGCTAAGGTTTTAAATTTTTTATGTCCTAAAACATAAGCAAGGGTTCTATCCACCATACGTTGTACCGTATTGACTTCTGGTTGTTTTTACCAACCATGAAACCTAAACCCTAAATATTGAATTTTTATATTA
>CAJXHW010000046.1 GCA_913054565.1 uncultured Kordia sp.
ACCCAAAACTCATGATGTCATTATTGGTAATTAATTGTCTGTGTGACACATTAATTAAAGCTGCCCCCTTATACAAATCATCATAATGCACCCCAAGCTTAAGCGATGTTTTATTCTGACTTTCTCTAAGACTGATATCTAAGATATTATCATGTGTTATTTTGTATTTTACAACATTAAAATTATCAGTTGCAGCAAGTGACGTGATTCCGTTTTCTATTTTTTTATACGAAACAACTGAAGGCGTTTTTAGCTTCAACTTTCCTAACACATAGGCTCGGGTATAATTATTATTACCGTTTATTCTAATTCCTTTTAAATTATATATTGGATTAGCTCCTTTTTTATTTATTACAGTTCGTTTTTTTGTAGCCCCTTGCCTTTTTGAAAGTGCCGTTAGTTGTGTTTTAAATTGATTTGCAGCATCATATCCGGTTTTATAAATCCCTTCGCCTTCTTCAAAAGATATGATTGAGTAATTTGTAATATCTGGCTTAATATAGATTGTTGTTTTCTTTACTTTTTCTAACATCTGATGGTTAGTATTAAAGTTTGAAACTTGCTTCATTATGTCTGAAACAGAAATTAATTGTGTTTTACTCAATAAGCTATCTTGAACATCAACACCTATAACAACATCTACCTCCTTTTCTAACAATTCATCTACAGGGTAATTATTAGAAACCCCTCCGTCTATCAACAATTTTCCGTTTATATGTACTGGCTCAAAAAGTGTTGGAATTGCACCACTTGCCAATATTGCATCTGGAAGATATCCTTTATCTAAAACAACTTGACCACCAGATTCTACATCGGTTGCAATACAAAAAAACGGAATAGGTAATTTATCAAAATCTTTTACATCTTTTACATGGTCTAACAATTTTACGAAAAAATTATAGGTGTTTTGCCCTTTTGAAATAGAAGATGGCAGCGTTACTTTAAATTTATTAAAAGGTAGTGTTACTGCATGCTTATCAGAATCGTCTCGTTCAAAGAATGACTTATTTTTACGTTCAAACTCATCACTTATTAAGTCATCAAAATTCACTTGTCTAAAAAGAGCTGACAGTTCATCTGCAGAATATCCTGATGCGTATAACGCACCAACAATTGCCCCCATACTTGTACCAGTAATATAATCAATCTGAACACCAGATTCTTCAATTACTTTTAACGCACCAATATGCGCTAAACCTTTGGCACCACCGCCACTTAAAACTACGCCAACTTTTGTTTTTACCTCAGCTTTATTTTGCTGAGAATACATTGAAAAATAAGCTAAAAATATCCCTAAATATAAAATTGATTTCCCCACTTTGGAAAGTTACTAAATGCTAATGAAATTCTTGATATATTTTCTGAGCTTTTGACAAACCAATTACTTTTTCTAAATCAGTCAACGGAGCTACTTTTATGCGTTTAACCGACTTAAAATGTTTCATTAATGCCACAATCGTTTTTTCACCAATACCGTCAATTGTTTCAAGTTCAGTCTGTAACGCTGTTTTACTACGTCGGTTTCTGTGGTGCTCAATACCAAAACGGTGTGCTTCATTACGCAAATGCTGTATTACTTTTAACGTTTCAGATTTTTTATCTAAATATAATGGGTATTTATCATCCGGATAAAACAATTCCTCTAAACGTTTTGCTATTCCAATAATCGCGATTTTACCTCTTAACCCCAAATCCTCTAAACTTTTTAGAGCTGAGGATAATTGCCCTTTTCCTCCATCAATAATGATTAATTGTGGCAAGGGCTGTTTTTCATCTAATAGACGTTTATACCTTCTGTAAACAACTTCTTCCATAGATGCAAAATCATCTGGTCCTTCTACAGTTTTTATATTAAAATGACGATACTCTTTTTTACTTGGTTTCCCGTTTTTAAAAACAACACACGCTGCTACCGGATGTGTCCCTTGTATATTTGAATTGTCAAAACACTCAATATGCCTTGGTTCTTCATGCAAGCGTAAATCTTTTTTCATTTGTTGCATTATACGATTAGAATGACGCTCAGGATCAGTAATTTTTACCTGTTTAAAGCGCTCCATTCTAAAGTATTTAGCATTACGGGTAGATAAATCTAATATGTGTTTTTTATCGCCTAATTTCGGAATGGTAATTTTTAATTGATCTCCCAAATTAACTAGAAAAGGCACATACAATTCTTTTGATTCTGAATGAAAACGTCTGCGAATTTCTGTAATTGCAATTTCTAATAATTCCTTATCTGTTTCTTCTAATTTTTTCTTGAGTTCTAATGTGTGTGATCGAATAATAGAACCGTAAGATATTTGTAAAAAATTAATGTAAGCAAAACTTTCATCGGTCACAATTGAAAACACATCTACATTTGAAATTTTTGGATTAACAATTGTTGATTTTGATTGGTAATTTTCTAAAATGTCAACTTTTTCTTTAATGCGTTGTGCATCTTCAAACTGTAAATTTTCCGCATAACTTTGCATCAGTTTTTTAAAATTTTGTAACGAATCTTTAAAATTTCCTTTTAAAATTTCACGAATAGCAGTAATTTGATTATTATAAGACTCTTGAGTTTGTAAACCTTCACAACCTCCTTTACAATTTTTTAAATGATACTCTAAGCAAACCTTAAATTTTCCTGAGTTAATGTTGTCTTGACTCAGTTGATAATTACATGTACGCAACGGATACAAGCCTTTGATCAAATCCAACAACGTACGAACAGTTTTTAAGCTGGTATAAGGCCCAAAATACTCAGACCCATCTTTAATGACGCGTCGTGTAGAAAACACCCTTGGAAACGCTTCATTTTTAATACATATCCATGGATATGTCTTACCGTCTTTTAACAAGACGTTATAGCGCGGTTGATACTTTTTAATTAAGTTATTTTCTAACAGTAACGCATCCGTTTCTGTAGCAACAACAATATGTTTAATGCTAACAATTTTCTTTACTAACACACCTGTTTTCGCATTTTCATGGTTTTTAGTAAAGTATGATGACACCCGTTTTTTTAAATTCTTTGCCTTACCCACATAAAGTATTCTACCCTCTTTATCATAATACTGATATACCCCAGGTTCTTGGGGTAATAAGTGTACTTGTAGTTTTAAAGTTTCTGTCATCAACACAAAAATAAGGAAATATAGTCGTAATTAATAACAACACTTGTATACACTAACGGAAGTTAAATAAATGTCTTATTTTTATGTGCTAAACATATAAAACTATGAATGTAACTGTTAAAAATATTCTGGCGGTAATTACCGGAATAGCTGTTGGTATGACAGTAAACATGGGTGTCATTATGCTCAGCGGATCCATAATTCCACCACCCGAGGGCATTGATAATACCACAATGGAAGGCTTAAAAGCCGGTATGCACTTATTTGAACCCAAACATTTCATCATGCCTTTTTTAGCACATGCACTTGGATCTCTTGCAGGAGCATTTGTAGTTGCAAAATTAGCCGCATCTAATCAATTAAAACTCGCTGTTGGAATTGGTGTGTTTTTCCTATTAGGAGGTTTAGCAAATATTTTCATGTTACCGTCTCCTACTTGGTTTACCGTTTTAGACTTAGGTATTGCTTATATTCCAATGGGGTATTTAGGTTGGAAGTTAACATCTAAATGACTAATTTAAAAAATCTCTTTACTTTTTTACAAGCAATCTAAAATAGTTGTTTTTTGCTATTTTAATAACTTTGCACAACAACCCAAATTACTCAAATCACTCTATGCCTACTACTCTAAACACTCCTATTGTATTTCCTTGCGGTAAAACCATGAAAAACAAATTCATGTTGGCTCCATTAACAAACCAACAAAGTTATGAGGATGGAAAATTGTCTGATGATGAATTGCATTGGTTAACCATGAGAGCAAAAGGACAGTTTGGATTGGTGATGACTTGCGCATCTCACGTACAAGAAATAGGCAAAGGTTTTTTAGGACAATTAGGTATCTTTTCTGACACACATATAGCAGGGCATCAAAAATTAACCTCAGCAATTAAAGCTCATGGTAGTTTAGCAGTTATACAATTACATCATGCAGGAATGCGTGCACCTAAAGAATTACTTAATAGCGCGCCTGTATGTCCGTCAAAAAACCAAAAAACTGGGGCAAGAGCATTATCTTTAAATGAAATAAAACAACTAAAAGCCGACTTTATAAATGCTGCAATTAGAGCAAAAATAAGTGGTTATGATGGCGTAGAGGTTCATGGTGCACATGGCTATATTTTAACACAGTTTTTAAGTAACGAAATTAACCATCGTAAAGATAACTATGGTGGCTGCTTAGAAAACAGAGCCAGATTGTTATTTGAAATCATTGACGGCATTCGTAGTAATTGTGGGCCAAGTTTTTTAATTGGAGTACGACTTTCTCCGGAACGATTTGGAATGGTACTTCAAGAAATAAAAACAGTCAGTCAGCAATTAATTGATTCTGGTCTAATAGATTTTTTAGATCTCTCATTGTGGGATAGTTTTAAACTCCCCGAAGAAGAAGAACATACTTCAAAATCATTATTAGCACACTTTACAGAACTTGATTTTAAAAATGTCCTATTCACAGTTGCAGGAAAAATATGTGATGCCAAAGATGTTACTAATGTTATCGACTCTGGGGTAGATTTTGTAACCATTGGTCGTTCAGCAATATTACATCATGATTTTCCTGTAAAGGTCATGGAGAATCTAAACTTTAAACCAATAAAAATTCCTGTAACCAAAAGCTATCTGCATCAAGAAGGTTTAAGTGAAAAATTCATCCAATACATGAAAAAATGGCCGGATTTTGTTAAGGACTAGTCTACCATACTTAACTGTATTCTACCACGTTGTTCATCAACTTCTATAACCTTAACCATGACATGTTGGTTTAGCTGTACAATATCATTAGGATCTGACACATATTTTTGTGCTAATTTTGACACGTGTACCAATCCACTTTGTTTAATTCCTATATCAACAAAGCAACCAAAATTAGTAATATTATTAACAATACCTGGTATGCGCATACCCACTCTAACATCTTCAATTTTATTTAAATCTGCAGCAAACTCAAAAACTTTAGCTTGTTTTCTTGGGTCAACTCCTGGTTTTTCTAATTCTTGAATAATATCTTTCAACGTTGGCAAGCCTATGACGTCAGTACAATACTTTTCTAATGGAATTCTTAATATCAATTGTTTGTCTCCTATTAAGTCTGACAATGTTACTTTTAAGTCTTTCGCCATTTGTTCTACCAATTTGTATCGTTCTGGATGAACAGCAGAATTATCTAACGGGTGCTTACCGTCAATAATTCGCATAAAACCAGCAGATTGTTCAAAAGCTTTAGCTCCTAAACGCGGTACTTTTTTCAACTCTGCACGTGATTGAATACTCCCATGTTCAGATCTATACTTTACTATATTTTCAGCAATTGTAGTTCCTATTCCAGATACATAACTCAATAAGGGCGCACTTGCTGTATTAACATTAACACCTATAGTATTTACACAACTCATAACCACGGTATCCAACTCATTTTTTAGTTTGGTCTGATCAACATCATGCTGATATTGCCCTACCCCTATTGACTTTGGATCTATTTTAACCAGTTCCGCTAAAGGATCTGCTAAACGCCTACCTATAGACACTGCACCTCTAACCGTTACATCATAATCAGGGAACTCAGCTCGTGCTATTTTTGAAGCTGAATACACCGAAGCCCCTGCTTCATTAACTACAAAAACCTGTACTTCTTTGTCCAAATACAACTTCTTGATAAACGCTTCCGTTTCTCTTGAAGCTGTTCCGTTACCTATTGCAATGGCTTCAATTTTATAAGCATTCACTAAGGTTTTTATTTTTTTTAAGGCTTCAGTTTCTTTCTTTTGTGGCGCATGCGGGTATATGGTTTCATTGTGTTTTAAGTCGCCATTTTCATCTAAACATACCACTTTACAACCACTTCTAAAACCTGGGTCAATAGCTAAAATTCGCTTTTCACCCAATGGCGCTCCTAATAATAGTTGCCTTAAGTTATTTGAAAACACTTGAATAGCTTTATCATCAGCCTTTTCTTTGGCCGTTTTTAACACTTCATTACTTATGGCTGGTTGTAACAAACGTTTATACGCATCTTCAATAGCAATAAATATCTGATTAGCACAAGATTCTGTACCTGTTTTTACAACGGTATTATCAATAACACCTAAAGCCTCTTCCTTGTCTACATCAACTTTTAAACGTACAAAACCTTCATTTTGCGCACGTAAAATGGCTAATAATCTATGTGACGGCGCTTTATCTAAAGGCTCATTCCAATCAAAGTATTGTTGGTATTTTTGCGCTTTTTCATCGTCTTTTTTAGTTTTTATTAAGGTTGAAGCAATGACAGATTTTCGTTGATATATGCGACGTATTCTCTGACGCACAAATTCATTTTCATTTACCCATTCTGCAATAATATCACGAGCACCTTGTAATGCTTCTTCATTAGATTTTACTGCTCCTTTTTTAAAACGATTTGCTGCTAACTTAATATCAGTCTCTTTTTGAGACATGATAATTTTAGCTAACGGCTCCAAGCCATTATCACGCGCAACAGATGCCTTTGTTTTTCGCTTTTTCTTAAAGGGTAAATACAAATCTTCTAATTGTGTTAGAGAATCTGTTTTTTCTATTTTATGTTGCAACTCTGAAGTTAATTGACCTTGCTCTTCAATAGCTTTTAAAATAGTTAACTTTCGCTTTTCTAAGTCTTCAAATAAGGTTTTATATTTTACAATCTCACCTATTTGAACCTCATCTAAGTTTCCTGTCATCTCCTTTCTATACCTTGAAATAAATGGAATAGTAGCATCTTCGTTTAACAACTTAATGGTGTTAGCTACGCTTTGTTCTGCTAACTGCGTAGCTTTTATAATGTATTGAAGTGTATTCATTACTGAATATAGTTTATGTGACAAAAAGACTCTTGTCTAAATTTTTAACTTTAAAATAATCGGTTTTTACTTCCCTTCTACAATCACAACAATCTCTCCTTTCGGCGCTTTGTTTTCAAAGTGTGTTAGCACTTCTTTTGCTGTTCCTCTTACGGTTTCTTCGTACAGTTTAGATAACTCTCGAGATACAGATACTTGACGGTCTTCGCCAAAATACTCGCAAAAATGCCCTAAAGTTTTTACTAATTTATGTGGCGATTCATAAATAATCATAGTACGGGTTTCTTCTGCCAACAGTTTAAAACGTGTTTGACGCCCCTTTTTTACAGGCAAGAATCCTTCAAACACAAACTTATCATTTGGTAAGCCTGAATTGACTAACGCTGGTACAAAAGCAGTTGCTCCTGGTAAGCAATCTACCGGAATACCTTCTTGCACACAAGCCCGAGTCAATAAAAATCCTGGGTCTGAAATAGCTGGTGTTCCAGCATCAGAAATTAAAGCAATTGTTTGCCCGGCTTTTAATTTTTGCAACACACTTTCTACCATTCTATGCTCATTATGCATATGGTGCGATTGCATGTGTGTAGAAATTTCAAAATGCTTTAAGAGTTTACCAGATGTTCTAGTGTCCTCAGCTAAAATTAAATCAACTTCCTTAAGCACTCTAATTGCTCTGAAAGTCATATCTTCTAAATTACCAATAGGTGTTGGTACTAAATATAATTTACTCATTAATATTTTCCTTCAATAAATGATATTAAACGCTCTTCATAAGCTTCTTTCCCTATCCAGTTGTTATACTCTGGCTTCACCATACTGTTTAAAAACTCTAAGGCTTCCAACTCGCTATTTAAGGTGTTTAATTGTGATATCACACGATTAAAATCTTCAGTACTGCCATTAAATAGATGTTTTACAAAAGCAATTCTGTCATTCAACCCAATAGTAATCCCTTTTTTTAACCTATCGTTTAAAGACCCTGCTTTTACAACATCATCAATATCTTTTTGAGTTGGCGTTACCTCTTCCATATCATTCTTAGTGGTCTGATTAGGCATCGTAATGGTTTCAAACAATTGATCAATTTGTTGTGTTTCTTGAGGCATCTGTGCCACAATATCTATCATTTTTTCTGTAGCAGGTTCTACATATAGTTCTTCATCAGAAACAAATAAATTTTCGTCTAAAGTCGATAGCATTTCTGAATCTTCAATTGATGATGATTCTTCTTCTATAACATTACTTAATTTTTCTTCTTTTATTGGCAACTCTTCTGCAACCACAACTTCTTCAACAGTAACTGTTTCTTTTTGTGGTAACGCTTTAGATAAATTAGAATTTACAAACTCGAGAACAGTTAGTTTTTCATATAACTCCTGCGCTAAATGTTGTAATTCTGACACTGAAACATCATCAGATGTCTTTAGAATTTTTTCTGCTAATACTTTTAAGTCTGATTTAAGTAAATTTTTCATTGTTAACTTAGACGTGTTTTTTAATGCTATAAATTTGTTGAAAGATACTAAATTAAACGCTAAATAAAGGATAATTATTATTTTCAACTATAATTTATTGCAATAAAGCAGCTTTAAAATTTATATTTGAATAGCATAAATTTATGTAGCTTTGTTGCATACAGTACTATCCTTAATAAAATAAGAACATGTTTCTAGAAAACACGGTAAATCATAAAGAAAAATTTGGGTGGATTGAAGTCGTTTGTGGGTCGATGTTTTCTGGTAAAACAGAGGAATTAATCCGTCGCTTAAAACGTGCACAATTTGCCAAACAGCGTGTTGAAATATTTAAACCTGCCATAGATACACGCTATGATGACGAAATGGTGATATCTCATGATTCAAATGAAATACGTTCAACGCCAGTACCTGCTGCTGCAAACATTCCTATTTTGGCTGATGGTTGTGATGTTGTTGGTATTGACGAAGCTCAGTTTTTTGATGATGAAATTGTGAAAATATGTAATGATTTAGCCAATAAAGGAATTCGAGTAATTGTAGCAGGGTTAGATATGGATTTTAAAGGAAATCCATTTGGACCGATGCCTGCTTTGATGGCTACTGCAGAATATGTTACTAAAGTTCATGCTGTATGCACTAGAACAGGAAATTTAGCACAATACAGTTACCGAAAAGCTAATAGTGATGCTATTGTAATGTTGGGAGAAACAGAAGAATATGAACCTTTAAGCAGAGCCGCATACTATAAAGCCATGCTTAAAGAAAAAATTAAAGATTTTGATGTAGATGCCGATCAGGTTAATTCATAACACATATAATGGCTATAGCTCAGGAAACAGTACTAGAAATAAATCTTACCAAACTCAAACATAATTTTGATTTTATTAAAAGTCAATTAGCAGACAATACTAAATTTATTGCGGTTGTTAAAGCTTTTGCATATGGTAATGATGCGGCAGCTATTGCAACATATTTACAAAATTTAGAGGTTGATTATTTTGCTGTTGCATATGTTAGCGAGGGGATTAACTTAAGGAAAGCTGGTATTCATAAACCCATTATAGTATTACACCCACAACCTGTAAATTTTAAACTTTTAATAGAACATTGCCTTGAACCAAATTTATATAGTTTTAAGGTTTTAAATGAATTTATGCAAGTTTCAGAAAACTTAAAACAATGCAGCTATCCTGTACACATAAAGTTTAATACAGGGTTAAATAGACTGGGGTTTGTTCTAGAAGATGTTAAAAAAATTACTGAGATAACCAATAATCAACCTTTTATAAAAATAAGCTCAATATTTTCACACTTGGCTGCAAGTGAAGATTTAAACGAACGCCTTTTTACACAACAACAAATTTCTCGTTTTCAAAATATAAAAACTGATTTTAAAACACTTTCTAATCACAACCCTTTTTCACACATAACAAATACTTCTGGAATATTAAATTACCCCGAAGC
>CAJXHW010000047.1 GCA_913054565.1 uncultured Kordia sp.
TTTGTGCTTGGTGTTTAAAAAAATCATTTGTCATAAAGGAGTTTATTTTATTGTGCGTAATGATCTTTTTTTAATTTTTTTGAGATTAAATTCTGTTCTCTTTGTTTTTTTCTTGCTTTTCAAGAGGGGGGTTTTTGCTTTTATGTTCTTTTTTATGGCTTTTTTTTCTGGTATTGTAGCACTTCGTAAATCATCTTTTTCAGGTTCTAAAATTCGTTCTTCTAGCCCTTTTATTTTTACCAATTTTAATGGAGGGTCATCTTTAAATAAATCGTTAACGGAAAGAATACGTTCGTTACCACGCCAATTAAAACCTCTAAGTTTTCTGGCGTTTTTTGGATACATCGAATCAGGTGTTAAATCTCCTTCAGGGTTTCCAATATATGTAGCTTCTTCAATTTCATTGTCTATAAATCTTAAATTTATTGAGCTTGATAGTGTTTTGCTGATACCAATTAATTCTCCGTTGTCTTTTCTTGAATATTGTATATGTTCAGCATTTTTATTAATGTCAACATTATAGAGTTTATTTTCTTTGTTAAACAAACCAACAAGTTCTTTACCTTTTATCTGGTTAAAGCCATCAATGGAATCTTTATGAATGATGAAGGTGTTGTAAAATACTTTTAAAGAGTCTAATTTATTTGTTTTAATGTTGTTGATTAGTTGAATTGTGTCCCCGGTCATTTGACTATTTCCTGACCATATTACAGGTTTTCGGATTAGTTTTGTAATTCCTGTTTTTTGGTTGATATGTATAGAATCACATTTACCGTTCATGTCAGTTTTAAATAAGCGCGCATTTTTAAAGCCTCTAATAATTCGTTCCTTTGGCTTACCAGTAATCATTAAAGTATCTGCATGTATGTAAAGTGAGTCATTTTGTTGAAACGATTTAACGAGTGCTCTTTTGGTAATAAAAACGGAATCTTTGGCTTTGTAAACCTCGGCATAATGTCCTGTTATAATACTATTGTTGATAGTGTCTGTAACTTTAATATTATTGGTAGCTGAAGCAAAATTTCTCTTTTGATCAAAATACATGCTATCACCTTCAAATATGCGGTTGTTGTAATATATTTTTGAATTTTTTACAAAATATCCTAAATCGGCATTTGTATCATAATACCCTCGTTCACAATGTATGGTTGTGCCTTTGTGTTTGATTACTGATTTACCATACATGTAAGCTATGCCTGAGTTAGAGTAAAAATCTAATTGACTAGAATTTAAAGTGTATTCAGGGTTTTTAATATCAACATCACCAATAAATTGATATTTCTTACTTTCCATAATGTACTTGCCAATAGCGCTGTTTATAATATTATCTTGATGATGTACAACACCTCCAGTTTTGTAATAGGCTTGTTGTTTTATTTTATCAAAATATAGGGTATCCGTTTTAAGGGTTGATTTTGGTTCGGTTAGAAGTACATCACCGGCAGTAAATGCTAATTGTGTTTTACCACTATAATTGGCAACTTTACTGGTTAATTTTAAAGTATCGCCTTGTTTAATTAAGACTTTTCCAAAAGCAGAAATAGAATCTTCTTTTGCGTAATGATAAGCTTTGTCACACCACATTTCTATACCGTCATGTTCAATATAAATTTGTCGGTTGCTATTACGTGTTAATATTGTTGCTCCGGGGTATTCCGCTTCGTTTTTATCGTAATAAGGTGCGGTTACTCTAATTTTCTTTTTTTCTTGAGAAAAACTTAGCATACAGTTGATGCATAAAAAAAGAAGGAAATGTTTAGAAAGATGTAATTTCAAGCTCTATAGTTTTATATGCTCAAAAATAGCTAAAAAACTTAGGACGCCATTTTTTTTAAGAGGATTTTAGGAAAACGCCTTTGTAAATCATAAAACGCCCTCAGAATTTATGTAGTTCTGAGAGCGTTTTTTTTTTAAGTATTTCTGGGTTATTTTTAGAAATATATAACTTGAATTAATTTTTTATCCAAGCATTTCTTAATATTACACGTTTGTCTGTAGTAGGCAAATCATCAGGTGCTAACGTATATGTTATTCCCATTGGTTCAATAACTTTTCCTTTTAAAGTTAGTTGCTTACCTTCTCTTTTAACTACCATTGTAATATCATTACCAACAGACCATCCGAAAGATGCACCAACTAAAGCTTGAATATTAGCTAAGTTGTAATCTGTACCGTTGATAGATACTAATCGATCATTTGGTTTTACGCCTAAAGTTGTTAAAAATGAATTAGTTTGTGTTAAGAAAAACACTTCTTTTGTATTTTGATCTACAGATATATATGGTGTTTGCATGTCTTTAAGTAAGTAACCTGTTTTAGTTTCTTTACTTTGCATGCTTAAACCTAATTTTTTGAAAAAAGAATCATAATCAATAGGTGTGTCACCTACAACATGTGTGTTGATAAACGCTCTTACTTCTGGATAAGTAATTCCTGTAATATCATCAAATAAAACAGCGTCAATAAATGGTTTTTCAACACCATATTTAGCCGATAATTTTTTCATCATATCTAAAATACCTTGCTCACCATTGCTTTCTTCTCTAATGATTAAATCAATACACATACCAATTAAAGCACCTTTTTCGTAGACGTTTGCATAGTTTGGTTTGTATGGCTCTTCTAATATGTTTTTACTCATTTCGGTAAATGACATGGCATCATTATAACGTTTAGAACCGTTTATTTTTCCTAAAACTCTATTGTAAAATTCATATTCATCAATTAAACCTTGGTTTACTTGAAATAAATTGGCAAAGTATTCGGTAACGCCTTCATACATCCACAAGTGTTCTGACATTTTTGGGTCGCTATAATCAAAATTGTGAATCTCTTCAGAATGTACAGATAATGGTGTTAAAATGTGGAAAAACTCGTGAGCAACAACATCTTTCATTGATTCTGCTAAGGCTTGCGCTGGCATCATTTCAGGAAAAACTACGGTTGTAGATGTATGATGCTCTAAAGCACCAAATCCGTTAGCGTCATCCTTCATGGTAGACATGTAAAGTAAAATCGCATATTTTTTAGTAGCATTAACATCGCCTAAAAATGTTTTTTGAGCGTTCATCATCTTCTCCATTTGGTCTTTTAAATCAGAAGCTTTTAAAGTGTTGCTAGGAGAATATACACTTAATAAAATTTCCATGTTCCCAACTTTAAAGGTAGCATTGTTAGGTTCTGCATACATTATTGGGTTGTCTGTTACTTCAAAATATCGTTTTGCAATAAATGTATCCTTGTCTGCAGCAGGGTCAATATCTGTTAAAGATGTGTTTCCTATTAAATTAGCAGGATGTGTAATGTTAATATGATAAGGTAATTCTTGATGTTCTTTAAAATACCCTACAAACCCGTGTAGGTTTAGCATAAAATTTTTCCCGTCTAAGATATTTGTTCCAGCTGGGGAAAACACATCATGAGTTCCTTCAATATCATAAGTGTCGTTAACTAAATATGTGATTTTAGCAATGGCTTTTGCGTTGTCAATCTTCCATGAATTATCATCGGTATGAGTTACTGCTAATTCATTTCCTTTAGCGTCTAATGCTTTAAAGTTTTCAATATACTTTCCGTAGTTATCTGTTGAGTATGTTCCAGGAACTGTTTTAGGTATGTGAAATGTTGCAGTTGTAGTAGTGAACTTAATAGGTATCATTTCTACTTGAACTTTATCATCAATGACTGAGTCTAATTTAATGTTTACTGATGTTTCAGCAACCATTTTTTTGGTTGTGGTAGTTTTTTGTGATTTACATGCCACTAAAAATGATAGTGATAATACAGCAAGAGTAATTTTTCTCATCTCTAAATTTTTGTTATAATTTGTTTTATAAGACTCTAATTAGATTGATTTGTTACAAATGTTAATGTTTTTTTACAGATTAAGTTGTGATTTTTTTGAAGTATATTTATCCAGAAATAAAATACAGCTTATTTAAATGAAATTATCAGTAATTATTGTAAACTATAATGTGCGCTATTTTTTAGAGTTATGTCTGAGAAGTGTAAAGTCTGCGTTGGTTTCAATAGATGCGGAAATTATTGTTGTAGACAACAACTCTTCAGATGAAAGTTGCGAAATGGTTTCGGAGTTATTTTCTGAAGTTACATTAATATCAAATAAGGAGAATGTAGGCTTTTCAAAAGCTAATAATCAAGGTGTTGCAGTTGCTCAAGGAAAGTATGTGTGTATTTTAAACCCAGACACTGTTGTGGCGGAAGATACGTTTGTACAAATAGTGTCATTTGCAGATTCTCAAAATAATTTAGGGATTGTTAGTTGTAAATTAATTGATGGTGCTGGTGGGTTTCTTCCTGAAAGTAAACGTCATGTGCCAACACCTTTGGTGGCTATAAAAAAACTCCTAGGATTTTCAAAAAGTTACTATGCTTCTGAGGTTGAAAAAAACAGCATAGCTAAAGTATCAGTTTTTGTTGGGGCGTTTATGTTTCTTTCAAAAAAAGTATATCTAGAAGTTGGTGGTTTTGACGAACGCTATTTTATGTATGGAGAAGATATCGACTTGTCATATAGTGTGATTAATGCGGGTTATGACAATTTTTATTACGGTAAAACCTCGGTAATTCATTATAAAGGGGAAAGTACTTTAAAAGATGCAACATACGCCAAACGTTTTTATGGAGCAATGCAATTATTTTATGTGAAATATTTTAAGACAAATGCTATCTTTGATGCGGTGATAAGTATAGGGGTAAAAATCACTCCTTTACTGTCTAACATTTTTAAAGAGAAAAAATTAGATGTTAGACCAGAAAAAACACTGGAAATAGATAAACAATCATTTAAAGAAATTATAGAACTGTTTGCGAAACAGGAAAATTACTATAAAATACATCTGAAAAATTCTGGTTTTTTAATAGGAAGCAAGAGTTCAAAGAGTAGAGGGGAAGTTGTCTTTAAAAGCTAATTTTATTGCTTAAATCTTAACTTTTTCTATTTTTATTTATTAAATTCGCAGACTGAAATTAATAATTCACTTATATTTTAAGAATATGGCAAAGTTTGAATTAAAACTTCCGAAAATGGGAGAAAGTGTTGCTGAGGCAACCATTACATCGTGGTTAAAAGAAGTTGGTGATACCATTGAAATGGATGAGCCAGTTTTAGAAATAGCTACAGATAAAGTTGATTCTGAAGTACCGTCAGAAGTTAATGGTGTATTAACTGAGGTTCTTTTTAATATAGACGATGTTGTTGCTGTTGGGCAAACAATTGCAATTATTGAAACAGAAGGTGAAGGTGGGGTAGCTGCTACTGCACCAAAGGAGATGGCAGCCCCTGCCGAGGTTGCTGAGATAGAAAAAACAATTGTAAGTGCAAAAGATACAGTTGCATCAGTTGCTGATTTTTCTGATTCGGATAAATTTTATTCGCCTTTAGTTAAAAATATAGCTAAAGAGGAAGGTGTGTCAGTGGCAGAACTTGAAGCGATTAACGGTTCTGGTAAAGACGGACGTGTGACTAAAAATGATATGTTAGCATATCTTAAAAATAGAGGGAATGCTCCAGTAACAACTCAAAGTGTTCAAAAAAATGAGACTCCTAAAAAAGCAGCAGCTCCAAAACCACCTGTTAAAACATCAGTTGCATTTCAGGAAGGAGATGAGGTTGTAGCTATGTCAAGAATGCGTAAGCTAATTTCAGGACATATGGTTAACTCTGTGCAAACATCGGCACATGTACAATCATTTGTAGAGTGTGATGTGACTAATATTTGGAATTGGAGAACAAAAGTAAAAGATGCATTTCAAAAAAGAGAAGGTGAAAAATTAACGTTTACACCAATCTTTATGGAAGCGGTAGCGCATGCGTTAAAGAAATATCCTGGAATGAATGTTTCTGTTGATGGTGATAATATCATTCAACGTAAAAACATTAATTTAGGTATGGCAGCAGCCTTACCAGATGGGAACTTAATTGTGCCAGTTATTAAAAATGCTGATCAGTTAAACCTTTTAGGTATGGCAAAGGCTGTAAATAAATTAGCAAATACTGCGAGAGCTGGTAAATTAAGTCCGGACGATATTCAAGGTGGGACATACACGGTAACAAACGTGGGTAACTTTGGAAGTATTATGGGTACTCCAATTATCAACCAACCTCAAGTAGGAATTTTAGCACTAGGTTCTATACGTAAAACACCTGCTGTTATTGAAACACCAGAAGGTGATTTTATTGGAATACGTATGAAAATGTATTTATCTCACTCATATGACCACAGAGTTATTGATGGTGCTTTAGGAGGGATGTATGCAAAATGTGTTGCAGATTACCTTGAAGCATGGGATATAAATAGAGATTTTTAAAAAGGTCATATTTATACTGAACAAAAAAAGCGCACTTAATACAGTGCGCTTTTTTTGTTTATTTTTTTTTTTTTGGATTGCTGTAGTTGGTATAGCTCTAATCGAGCGTCATAATATAGTTCATATTTCAATTTTAACCCCAAATTACTACGTTTAACTAAAGTTATTAGTAGAATTGTGTCATTGGCGTTAATTGTTTTGTAAATAGGTTTAAATGTTTTACGTCTAAAGCCTACACCTTCAAGTTCAACTAATATTTTTTTTGCATCCTCAGTATGGTTTACAGCAAACAGTTTAACCTTGTGTTTTGTTTTTTCTTGAATGATAGTGACATGCTCGGATTGCTGACTATAACCTGACCAATAGTATGTCATGAGAAATAGTAATAGTAATGATTTGTTCATAAGACTGTAATTTTATCTTTTCCGTATTGTTTCATAAAATAGGGGACTTTTAAATATCACAGACAAGTAGGTGTTTTGTAAAATACAATTTGAGGACGTGACCTAAAGATAATGTTTTTTTGACTTTAATCTACTAAAATACATTGTATATTTGTGAGTAAATAAGTGTTTTAATGGAGTTAAAGTTACATAAACCGATTTGTTTTTTCGATTTAGAAACAACAGGAATTCAGGTGTCAAAAGATAGAATAGTAGAAATATCTATTCTGAAAGTATTTCCAAATGGGAATAAAGAAAGTAAAACATGGTTGGTAAATCCAGAAATGAAAATACCAGCTGAAACAACAGCTGTTCACGGAATTACTGATGAAAAAGTAGCTAATGAACCTACTTTTAAAGAGTTGGCACCAGTGGTGTATCAAATGATAAAAGATTCTGATTTGGCTGGTTTTAATTCAGACCGTTTTGATATTCCTTTATTAGCAGAGGAAATGTTGCGTGCCGAAATTGATTTTGATATGAAAAACACAGTAACTGTAGATGTGCAGACTATTTTTCATAAAAAAGAACAACGAACATTAAGTGCTGGATATAAGTTTTATTGCGGAAAAGACCTTGATGGGGCGCATTCTGCAGCAGTAGATACCAATGCAACCTATGAAATATTATTAGCGCAGTTAGAGCGTTATCCTGATTTAGAAAATAACATAAAAGATTTAAGTGAGTTTAGTACGCGTAAAAAAAGTGCTGATTTTGCGGGCTTTATTATTTATAATAAAGAAGAACAAGAGGTCTTTAGTTTTGGTAAGCATAAAGGAAAATTAGTTGAAGAAGTGTTGCAAAGTGAGCCAGGATATTATAATTGGATTCAGAATGCAGATTTCCCATTATATACTAAAAAAGTGTTAACGGCAATCAAGTTACGTCAATTAACTAATAAATTTTAGCCGATGAAAATTATTTGTATTGGTAGAAATTATACAGAGCATATTGAAGAATTAGCAAACGAACGCCCAACTGAGCCTGTAGTTTTTTTAAAACCTGACACTTCAATATTGTTAAAAAAACAACCATTTTTTATCCCTGACTTTAGCGCTGATGTGCATCATGAAGTTGAGGTTTTAGTTAAAATTGATAGAATAGGGAAATATATTGACTCAAAATTCTCTCATAAATACTATAGTCAAATTGGTTTAGGAATTGATTTTACTGCAAGAGATTTACAAGCAAAATTAAAAGCTAAAGGACTTCCTTGGGAAAAAGCCAAGAGTTTTGACGGTGCAGCAGTTGTAGGAAATTGGGTTGATAAATCTAAGTTTGAATCAATGGATTCTTTAAGTTTTTGTTTAGAAAAAAACGGCGAGAAAGTTCAAGTTGGTCATACTGCAAACATGCTTTGGAAAATAGATGAGATTATAGCCTATGTATCGCAGTATTTCACATTAAAAATAGGAGATATTATTTTTACAGGCACACCTTCTGGAGTAGGTAAAGTTGATCCTAATGACACTTTAGAAGGATTTTTAGAGTCTGAAAAATTGTTTTCAATCAAAGTTAAATAATAACAAGATTAATAAAATTGTATGGAAGTGAATTATAGTTTAAATAAAGTAACAGAATTAGCTTCAGGTGATAACGATTTTATTGCTGCCATTGCTGCTGCTTTTTTAGACGAAGTGCCAGAGGCAGTTTCAGAAATTGAAGTTGGAATTAATGAAGGTGATTTTGTAAAAGTATACCAAAACGCACACAAAATTAAACCAACCATTCAGTTGTTTGATATTCCAGTATTTGAAGATCTTGTAATGATTCAAAACTGGGGTAAATTAGAGCAAAAAGATAAAAATATAGCTAATGAGTTTAAGCGATTAAGCGCTATCATTAAAACGGTAACTTCTGAGTTGAAATCTGATTTTAAATTATAATGAGAGCAGAAATAATAACTATAGGAGATGAAATTTTAATTGGACAAATAGTAGATTCTAATTCAGCATTTATAGGTAAAGAACTTAATAAAATTGGCGTAGCTGTACATCAAATATCATCAATACAAGATCATAAAGAACATATTATAACAGCTTTAAAAGAAGCTGAAACAAGGGCAGATGTTATTATCATTACTGGTGGGTTAGGGCCAACAAAAGATGATATTACAAAATTAACACTATGTGATTATTTTAATGATGAACTGGTTGAAGATAAAGTTGTTTTAAATCATGTAGAACAATTGTTAGGGAGTTTGAATATTCCTATAAATGAGATGAATAAAAAACAAGCTCTAGTGCCTTCAAAAACTATAGTGCTTAAAAACGAGAATGGTACTGCCCCAGGAATGTATTTTCATGAAAATGGGAAAGTAATCATTTCTTTGCCAGGAGTACCTTATGAAATGAAGGTGGTATTTAAAGATGAGGTTATCCCTAGGTTAACGTCAGAGTTTCACTTGCCTTACATACTTCATAAAACTGTAATTACTCAAGGAATAGCAGAAAGTGTATTGGCAGAACAAATTTATGAATGGGAAAATGCATTGCCAAGTGTTGTGAAATTAGCGTATTTACCAAGTCTTGGTGTGGTTAGGTTACGTTTATCTGCAAGAGGGGATGATAAAAACGACGTTGAAAAAGTTGTAAATTCAGAATTAAAAAAGCTAAATGAACTTATAGGTGATGTAATTATTGGTTTTGATGAAGAGACACCAGAAACCGCATTAAAAAAAATGTTGATAGCTAGAAAGCAAACTCTTGCAGTCGCAGAAAGTTGTACGGGTGGCTTTATAGCATCTTGCTTAACACAAAACGAAGGTGTTTCCTCGTTTTTTAAAGGTAGTATGGTTACCTATCAAACAGAAACGAAATCATCTGTTTTGGGTATAGATGCTAGTGTTATTGAATACAATTCGGTTGTGAGTGAAGTTGTTGCTCATGAGATGGCTCTTAAAATTAAAGAGCAGTTTCAGTCCGATTATGCAATTGCAACAACCGGAAATGCTGGGCCAACAAAAGGAGACTCTGAAGCTGAAATAGGAACGGTATTTATTGCCGTAGCTTCACCAAAAAATGTTCTTGTTAAAGAATTTAATTTCGGAACCAATAGATTTAGAGTAATTCAGAGAGCAAAAAACAAAGCTTTTGAATTGTTAAT
>CAJXHW010000048.1 GCA_913054565.1 uncultured Kordia sp.
AAGCCATGGGCGAACGAATCGACGGCTTAGATTGGATGGGTAAAGATACCAAAGTAAATGCTCATGAAAAACTAGCAGCATTTAACCCTAAAATAGGTTATCCAGACGTTTGGCAAGAATTTGATGGTTTAACTATTTCAAAAACAGACTGCTATTATTTTATATCGAATACAGAATTTACTCCTAAATACCTTTCTACCGTAAATCCTTCTGCAGCATCTACCCCTATTAAGCGTCCTAAATCTTGTGCTCTATATACAATACTATCAATAAAGTTTTTACTCGTTATAGGAGTTTCTGCTTCATTACTCTTTGGGTCATAAAATTGAGAACTATAAGCTTTAACTGCTGCAACTTTAAGATCCATATAACCGGAAACATCAACAACAAAATTAGGCTCTATAGTTTTCCATTGTATATAATGGTATACCTGCTTTGGACGCCATTTTTCTTGTGAACTTCCGTTAACTTCAGTTTCAATTTTCATTAAACCTGATAAAAAACATGCATCAGACACTAATTTACTCCCTTTTGGATGATCAATATGTCTATCGTCAATAGCATTACACAACACAACATCTGGCTGGTATTTTCGAATTATTTTAATTATTTCTAATTGATGTACTTTATCATTACTAAAGAAACCATCAGAAAAAGTAAGATTTTCTCTTACATGTACTCCTAGTATTCCTTTAGCAGCTTCTGCTTCTTGATCTCTTAATGTCGCACTACCTCGCGTTCCTAACTCACCTCTAGTTAAATCTATAATTCCTACTTTTTTCCCTAAAGCAATTTCCTTTGCTAATGTACCACCACAACCTAGTTCAACATCATCCGGGTGAGCACCAAAAGCCAATATATCTAACTTCATAATATTTGTTTTTTATTAATTTAAAACGTTGCGTAAAAAATAATTGATCCAATAATTGCTATTAAGCTGATTAAGAATAACACTGGACTAATTAATAAATATGGTTTTCGTAATTTATAAAGCACGGCTCTTTTTGTAACAGCATACATTTTTTGTGTTACCTCACTTATATTATCAGGTGTTAATGTATCAAATAAAACACTGATGTCCGCAACTATTGTCTCTCTATTTCTTTTAAAGCGAATTTTATATTCAGTATACCCCTGTTTATACGCGCTTAAGAATACTGTTTTTTCTGTCGTATTAGATAATGTGTCAATAAGATTGAGAATATTTTTTAATTGCTTGTTTTTAGAGACCAACAAAGCAGCATCTATAAATGTTATAATACTAAACAATAGTAAGAATATCCAAAACTTACCTATCCTATCATAAAATTTTGGTTTAATTTTATAATGGTATGTCACTACGTCCTCTATATTTTTTATACGAGAGGATACTGTAAATTTTTCTATGGGCTGTGTAGTTCGTACTGAAAACTTTAGACTTTCTGATTCATTTAACAAATCAAAATCAACCTTCAATTTTGTTTTTGTTAATTTACTAAACCATACTTTTATTGCTTCTGGATTTTTCTCTATCAAATCAAAATCTACAATTGCATTTTCCTTTTGTAAATTAATAATCAATGGTTGAATTAGTTCATATTTTGATATTGCCATACCTTCATTATAAACTTCAAATTTTGATTGGTATTGCACTCCTATCTGTTCATGCTCATACAAATAGATTGTTAAATCATTACTATTTAAACTCTGAATCAACAAGTTAGAACCTACCAACAAAGGTAAAATGATTATGAAGTTTTCATATAGAAATTTTATAATTTTAAATACAATATTGTTAGGCTTTGTTGACATTTTCTATTTTAGAATTCCTAAACTACAAATGTAAGTAAAAACAAAACCCCAGCAAGGCTGAGGTTTTGAATTGATTACACTTAAAAATTATTATCAGAACATTAGTCTTTTTTAACTATGATAAATTCTGATCTACGGTTGGCTTGATGTGCTTCTTTTGAACATTTAACCCCGTTTGAACACTCATTGATTAATTGAGTTTCTCCCATTCCTACTCCAGTAATTCTATCGGATGATATTCCTTTTGATATTACATACTGTGCAGTTGACTTCGCTCTTCTGTCAGATAATTTTAAGTTATAACTATCTTCTCCTCTTGAATCTGTATGCGACTCCGCACGTATGATCATCTTTGGATAAGTATTCATAACCTCTACCAACTTGTCTAACTCAGCAGCTCCTTGTGCAGTAATGTTATGCTTATCTAACTCAAAGAATATTGGATTTAACACAACTTTATTATCTACTATTATCTCTTCTAAAGCGATTTGTTTTGATACTTCAGCATCGTCTGTTTTAGCTACATCAATGCTATTGTTTAAATACAACTCTTTGTTTGCTTCTACCTTAAAGGCTTGGTCACACTCATATTTAAACTCTACATATCCGTTTTCATCGGTAGTTTTTGTAGCGACTTTATTACTATTTTCATCAAAAATAGCTACTGATGTTAAACTTAATGCAGCTCCTGTTTTACTATCTACTACTTGTACCGTTAAAACAACATCACATACTGGTACAATCTGATCAAATCGATAAATATCATCACTTCCTGAACCTCCCTCACGGTTTGATGCAAAGAATCCTTGTTGAGACTCTTCATTTACCGTATAACTAAAATCATCCTTACCTGAGTTGATTGGCGCTCCTAAATTACGTACTGAACCAAAACTATCTCCTGTCATTTGTGATGCAAATACATCTAACATCCCTAATCCAGGGCGTCCGTTTGATGAGAAATATAAAATATTCTTACTACTAATGTATGGGAAACGCTCTGAGCCTTCTGTGTTTATATCAGACCCTAAATTTACAGGCTCTCCATAAGTACCATCTTCATTAATGGTTACGTACCATAAATCTGATCCTCCCATTGTTCCTTCTCTATCTGAACTAAAATACAAACGTTTTCCATCTAAACTTACTGCTGGATCTCCCGTATTATGGTTTTCCATGTTAAATGGTAAAGTCAATACATTAGCCCACTCGCCATTTTCTAAACTTGCAGAATAAATATTAATCGTACTTTTTCCAGTAGCGTCTTTTTTAAACTTCTTACCAAATAATCCAGCATCTCTATCTAAACTTTCTCCTGAAAAATACATCGTTGTTCCCTCTGGACTAAAACTTACTGTTCCTTCGTTAAACTTCGTATTTATTTTACTTCCTAATGTGCTTTCGTTAGATAATTCACCTGAAGTGGCATCTAAATCAGAACTGTAAATGTCTAAATACGGCTCTTCATTCCACCCGTACTTTCTTGACTTTCCACTTCGTGCTGAAGCATAGTATATTTTCCCTTCGTGCTCTATTGGACCAAATTCTGAATACTTACTATTAAACCCTTCTAATGGCTTTACTGTAAATTTTGGAGTGTCATCCAACAAACTCGCTACAGTATTCGGATTGCTTTTATGAGCTATAGCACGAGCATCATTAGGTGCTATGCTAGCAAATTTATCCATTGCTGCGTTAGCTTGATCATACTTTCCATTAGCTTTTAACATTTGGGCGTAACGGAAATAATGTTCTGGACTTTGGCTTGTTTCTAATACTTTTGCATACCATTGTTCGGCTGCTGTGCTATTGAATACATTGTAATAAGTATCTGCTAAACGACCATAAACATAATCATCGCCAGCACCATCCTCTATTACCTCTAGGTATTCAGATATAGCGCTTACATACTCTAAATTATCAAAATATTTATCTGCCTTTGCGGTTTCTTTATTTTGGGCATTTACACTAAAAATCCCCAATAAGAACAACCCTGTATATATGTGTTTTTTCATTTTGTTGTTTTTTAAATTAGAAGAATCTTGGTGAACGTGATACCTTTTTTGTAAAGTTTAAATCAAATTGTAAAAATACTTCATGTGATGCTTTGGCAGCTACATTAATATCTGTTAAAATATGATCATAAGCATATCCTATACGTACACTTTTTGAAAAAGCAAACCCTACTAAACCACTAAACGAGTCTTCATTTCGGTAAGAGGCCCCTATCTCAAACTTGTCATAAAACAAGAAGTTTGCATTAACATCAAATGATAAGGCAGATTGTAACTCAGACTTTACCATGAATGATGGCTTGAACTTTGTGTTTTCTGTTAACTGAAATACATAACCTGCAGTTAAAAAGTAATGCAATTCATCACTTCCATACTCTGCGCCATTTACATCTAAATAAGTTCCTTTTAACATGTTAGGCATAGATAATCCTACATAGTATTTATCTGAATAAAAGAACGCTCCTATTCCTGCATTTGCTGTTGATTTACTAACATCTTCACTAAAAGCCTCATCTCCTGAAACCTGAGTGTTAACATCACTAAACAATCCAATGTCATGTAATGTTACTCCAGCTTTTGCTCCTAAAGCTAATTTATGTGCACCTCCTAAGCCAATAGTATATGAGAAATCAGCATAAATATTATTCTCCTTTACAGGACCGTGTTGGTCTGAGATAACAGATAACCCTAATCCAACTTTTTCACCTACTGGACTGTGTGCAGAAAAAGTTAATGTTTTTGGTGCGCCTTCAAAACCTGTCCATTGATTACGATACAAGGTTGTAATTGACAGACTCTCAGTTGATCCTGCATAGGCAGGGTTTATAACCGCTTGATTATACATGTATTGTGTATACTGCGGATCTTGCTGGGCGTTAACCGTACTACTTAAACCAGTAAGTAGTACAGTCATTGCTATTATTAGTTTTTTCATTTATATGCGCTTTTTAATTTTGAAATTTAAATTACTGTTGACGATTAACATATACCCATCCTGTAAGTGATTCTCCTGATGGTATATTTAGTACATAAAAGTAGGTTCCTGTAACTAATGCTTCACCTCCATTTCCATCTTCTGTACTTCCACACCATTCGTTTCTATAATCTCTTTTTTCATAAACTTTTACACCGTATCGGTTAAATATTTGAATATTTGTCGCCTGTAGCCAATCAATATCAAAACAATCATTTATTCCATCATTGTTTGGTGAAATACCGTTAGGTATTGCACATGGGTTAAAAATTTTTGCTGCTTTAGGAGATGCTGGACACCCCTGATTACTTAAAACTATATTAGTATAATTACCTGCTTGCAAACCATCATATATGTAATTACCCGATGCATCTGACATAAAGTTTACAGGTAAACTAATTATAACTCCTTCAAACTCATAACTTAACTCGTAAGCCGTATTTACCAATAAATCAGAAAATATAAAACTTCCATTATTCGCATCACATGAAGTATTATTAGTAGTATCTAACATATAATTAACTGTAGAAGAAGTTACCTCGACAGTTGCAAAAGGGGTAATACACCCTGAATTATTTTCAACAACATAGGTATACGTTCCCAAGGCATTGTTTGATAAATCAAATGCACCTAAATATGATGTACCAAAAGCGTTACCCGAAGGATCTTCCCAAGTTCCAATAGTACTGGGTGTACCTCCTAATTGGTCAAATAAATCAAATGTTTCAGGACTACCATTACAAATTTGTACAGCCCCTGACTCGCCAGCACTTGGTAAATCCAAGCCTGTAATACAAATAGTTTGTCTGTTATTATACCCTCCTGTAGAGCCTGTAAACCCAAAATTTACCAAATTTTCTCCTGAAAATACGTTATTAATAACATCTGCTGAATAACTAGTTGAATATGTTCCGTCTATTTCAAAATAAAAAGTTTGTGTGGTAGAATCCCATTCTATTAATACATCATGATAGTTATCATCTTCAATATTAGGCAAAGGTGTTGTTGCAGGAGTACTTATTGCATTATATACATCACCATTTAAGCTAATAGCTATATGATCAGGAGATACATCTCCTTGTGAAACTCCATTATCATAGGTATCTATCTCAAAGGCTACTGAAGGTGATATGGCATCTGTAGCATTGTAAGACCCCCAAGTAGTATCATAACCTCCAAAACCTAAATTTACACCATCAAGTCCTAATGCATTAACCCCATTAGGATCATCGTGAAAAACAATTGCAAAACCATCAGCTCCACCATCATTATTACCGGCATATATTTCTGCTCTAAAAGCAAAATCGTTATTTAAGTCAACTTTATTTTGTAACCAAATAGCTCCTAATTGACTATTGGTAGCATCAGTAATATCAAAACAATATTGTCCTGTATTACCTGTAGGAGGATTTGTTGTTAATTCAGAATCACCAACTTCATTAAAAAGAAAGCAACTACAATCAGGATCTGCCATATCAACAAGGCCATCGCCGTCATCGTCTATTTGATTAAAACAATCGAATTCCTGGGCATAAAACGTAAAGGGTATAACTAAAAAAAGTAGTACGGTTATTGATTTCATTTGGGT
The DNA here is from genome assembly GCA_913054565.1 of uncultured Kordia sp. Classification (GTDB taxonomy): domain Bacteria; phylum Bacteroidota; class Bacteroidia; order Flavobacteriales; family Flavobacteriaceae. The sequence goes on from CAJXHW010000048.1 coordinate 6,365, forward strand.
TATATTTTTAAAATTTTCACAAAATTACCCCTTAAATACCTCTAAAAACATTTAAGGGATATTTAGTGCTGAAACAGGGATACTTTATAGGTGAGATTAAAAAAAAGAGCTTGTAGTAAACAAGCTCTTTTTTTTAATAGTTACACAAGTATTTTTATTGTTGAATAGCACCTGACAAAGGTATTAATTGTGCTTTTAAGCTAGGTCGTTCCATAGCTTTATCTAAAGGATACATTGGTCGTATAATTCGTTTATGACCTAATCGTTTTAAATTTTGATCAACACCTCCTGGTGTTAATGCCATAATCCAATCAGCTCTCATATTATATAGTTCTGGTACTAAATACCCAATTTTCACAATAACTATATTGGTTTTACGAGGGTTTAAATTTAGCCGTGTAAAATCAATTTCTTTATGATAAGGTTTACGCTTTTTAGTTAAAATCACCTGTATGCTGCCCACTTGCAACACCACTTCTACTTCAGCATGCTTATCGCCAAAATGAATAGCTTTTACAACACCTGTAAGTTGTACTGGTGGAGCAAATCGACTATCAATGTGCGCACCTGCCACCCCGCTAATTGTATTTCCTACGCCTGTTTTTATAGCTTTGGCTACTAAACTAGGTGCTGGTATTGATGCATAAATAACCGAAGGACCTTGGTTTGTTGCAAATTCTGATCTTTTTAATAATTCAGTTAATGTCCAAGTAACATCTCCTGCGCCACCTGCTGTAGGATTATCGCCCATATCACTAATAATATACGGCTGCTTTTTACTGTCAATTGCTTTATTAATACTTTCTGTAAACGTAGCTACTGGTGCAACAAATTCAAATTCTGAGCGCACATTCCAAAATATATTTGCCAATGTTTCGGCTGTATTAGTTACCTTGTTTTCATCATCTCCTGTTACCATTACCACAGCGTGATTACGCGGTTCATCAGCCCAGGCGTAACCTATCCAAATTGCAGCATCAACAATACCTTTTTGGTTAGCTGCAGGAGCTACAGCAGCATACATGCTTTTTCCTGGTTCTATACGAGTACTGGTCATTTCACCTGGTAGTAAAATTGGTACAGGAATCCATGCTTTATACTTTGGTTTTCCTAAACCTTTTTCCAAACGTTCCAATAAATTATCAACAGCTCGCTTTTTTGATTCTATAGCATCTTCATGAGGAGCCATTCGGTAACACGTAATTAAATCAGAATGTCGTGCTAGCTTTTTAGAAACATTTCCGTGTAAATCCATTGAAGTGCTTATTAGCGTTTCATACCCTACAACATCTCTAACTCTAGCTATAAAATCACCTTCTGGGTCATCCATACCTACAACACTCATTGCACCGTGAATATCAAAAAACAAACCATCATAAGGAAGTCCCTTCTTTAACATTTTAAGTGTTTTTTTTACTAAACTTTCATAGGCCTCACGTGTTACGACACCTCCTGGCAAAGCATGACCACGTAAGGTTGGTATCCAATTAGCTCGTTTTCTATTTAAAGAATCTTTTGCTAAAAAAGGATAGTACGAAAACACCTTTTCACCTACTCTTGCATGAAATGCTTCTTCACGTGTTAAAGCAGGAGAAAAAGTACTCGACTCTATTGCTAAACCTGCTATTGCTATTTTAGGTAAATTATTATGTTTATTATTCTGACCTAAGCATAGGTTCAAACATAATAAAGCTAATACTACTTGTATTTTTATCATTATTAACTAAATTAATTATACTGTTTTCTCAAAATGTTCATCTAACACTGTAAGCACACGCATTATTTTTGGTACTGAAGATTGAAAATAATCGTTTTCTGGAATACTTTCAATTCCATTAAGTTTCAATGCTGCTTTAGGCGATGGACTATGAAAACGCTCGTGTCCTGTTAAATGAAACTCTGTACTTCCTGTAGAGAATAAAGATGAAATATTAGACTCATTTATACCCCCCCCAGGTAAAACTTTAATAGTATTTTTAGCTATTATATTTAATGTTTTTATCACATCTGTTGCTGCTGTAGCATTATTCTTGCCACCTGAAGTTAATACTCTATCAACTTTTAATGTAATAAGTTGTTTTAAAGATTCGTTTAAGTTTGGAGTTACGTCAAATGCTCTATGAAAAGTAAATGGCAGAGGGTTACTTAATTCAATAAGTTCTTTTGTTCGTTTTATATCAATAGTACTATCTGCATTTAAAACCCCTGAAACAATACCATTTACACCTCGTTTTTTACATTCAACAATATCTTCTTTCATGATTTCAAACTCTAAATCAGAATATACAAAATCACCTCCTCTTGGTCGTATTAAAACAAATAAATCAATTGTTAATAATTCCCTTGCTTTTTTTATTGTTCCAAAGCTAGGTGTAGTTCCTGACTCCCATAAGTTATCACATAACTCAACTCGTTTTGCTCCTGCTATTTGAGCGCTTAAAGCAGATTGTGCTGAATTTGAACAAATTTCTAGTGTATACGACATGTCTGGTAATTTTATAGTTGTTTTTTTAATGCAGTAGCACAAATATTGAAGTTTACTTTTTACCTGTATGCATTATGGGACAAAATGCTTGTTTATTGGTATGAAAAACTTGGAGGCGACTTCAATTTCAAACAAAAAAAGAGGTAACTATTATATAGTTACCTCTTTTAATATATATTTCGTAAGTACTACTTACTTCACTTCTTCAAAATCTACATCTTGTACATCTTCTGCATCATTTGCAGACTCTGCTTGTCCTTCAGCACCAGCCGCACCACCTTGTTGTGCTTCAGCTTGTGCTTTATACATCTCTTCAGAAGCTACTTTCCACGCTTCGTTAATTTTGTCTAACGCTGGTGTAATAGTTGCTAAATCTTTAGTTTCGTAAGCCGCTTTTAACTCTTCTAATGCTGCGGTAATTGGTGCTTTTTTATCATCAGATAATTTGTCACCAAATTCAGCTAATTGCTTTTCCGTTTGGAAAATCATAGCATCAGCTTCATTTAACTTTTCTACTTCTTCTTTTTTAGCTTTATCCGCTTCTGCATTTGCTTCAGCTTCTTGCTTCATCTTTTGGATTTCCTCTTCTGTTAATCCTGAAGATGCCTCAATTCTAATGTCCTGAGACTTGTTAGTTGCTTTATCAGTAGCTGAAACTTTAATGATTCCGTTAGCGTCAATATCAAAAGTTACTTCAATTTGAGGTACTCCTCTTTGTGCAGGTGGTATACCATCTAAATGAAAACGACCGATAGTTTTGTTATCAGCAGCCATTGGACGCTCACCTTGTATAACATGTATTTCTACTGATGGCTGGTTATCAGCAGCTGTAGAGAATACTTGTGATTTTTTAGTTGGTATAGTTGTGTTAGACTCTATTAAAGACGTCATTACACCACCCATAGTTTCAATTCCTAAAGCTAATGGTGTTACATCTAATAACAATACATCTTTAACATCACCTGTTAATACACCA
>CAJXHW010000049.1 GCA_913054565.1 uncultured Kordia sp.
CAACGTCTATAATTATGAAAAGATATATTTTACTTACATTTCTCGTATTATTGAGTTTGCAAACAAAGGCTCAGGAGCCAGTTTTTGAAAGTGGTGAATGGTTTAGGTTTCGCATACATTACGGAGTGTTTACAGCCAGCTATGCCACTTTAGGAGTGCATAATTCAACTCTTAATAATAAAGATGTTTTTCATATTAAGGGAACTGGAAAATCTACAGGGCTATTAAGTTTATTTTTTAAAGTAGATGATAATTACCAAACCTATTTTGATAAAAATACAGGAAATCCATACCGTTTTATTAGAAAAATTAATGAAGGAGGGTATACGAAAGATGTCCAAATTGATTTTAATCATGATACTAATGAGGCTTTGGTAAATGATAAAAAGCATAATTCAAAAAACACCTATGCTATAAACCCAAACGCACAAGACATGCTATCGGCATTTTATTATTTAAGAAATAATGTTGATAGTAAAGCTTTAAAAGTTGGCGAAGAAGTTAAAATTAATATGTTTTTTGATGAAGAAAACTTCAATTTTAAACTAAAATTCTTAGGAAGAGAAATAGTAAAAACAGAATTTGGAAAAGTACCTTGTTTAAAGTTTCGTCCATACGTTCAATCAGGACGCGTATTTAAAGAAAAAGAAAGTTTGACAGTTTGGGTTTCAGATGACAAAAACAAAATGCCAATCAGATTACAAGCAGATTTAGCTGTTGGGGCTATAAAAGCGGATTTAGATGCTTACAAAGGATTAAAATATCCTTTTAAGATTATAGTGAATTAGTTAATTACAACATAAAAACTAAAAAAGTGTGTTAACATAAATGGGGACACATTTTTTTTTGTGATATTTGATGTTTAATTGATAAATGAGTTCATGAGATTCCCAAAAATAGTTTGGATAGCATTATTTTTAGTTCTTTTCTTCTCTTGTAAAAAAGAAAAGAAAGAAGTAGTCGTAGAAGAAATTAAAGAAGAGGTTGTTGTTCCAAATCATGAATTTGGGTTTAACCTAAATGACTTTAGTGTGCTGTCTGATACAATCAGGTCTGGTGATAGTTTTGGTAAATTGTTGTTTGAAAACCATATAGGATTTGGTAAAATTGAAGAAATAGTACAAGCTACAAAAGATACATTTAATGTAGCTAAACTTAATGTGGGTAAACGCTATACAATTTTAAGAACCAATGATTCTATTGAAAAGGCACAATATTTTATCTATCAGAAAAGCAAGATAGATTATGTTGTTTTTGATTTTTCAAATGACTCCATTTCAAAAGCTTATTCGGCTAAGAAGCCATCAAAACTAGTTGAAAAAACAGCTTCAGGTATAATTACTAGTTCGCTCTCTGAAGCACTAGATTCTGAAGGGTTAAATGTGTATATAGCACATGAGTTGGCAGATATATATGCTTGGTCAATTGACTTTTTTAGATTACAAAAAGGAGATAAATATAAAATTATATATACAGAACGTTATATTGAAGATTCTATTTATGTAGGTGTTGAAGATATAAAATCGGCAGTTTTTGTACATAATAACACCCCTTTTTACGCTTTTGATTACAAATCGGATGTTGTAGAAGGGATTACAGATTATTATGATGAAACTGGTAAAACGCTGAGAAGTCAATTTCTAAAAGCCCCAGTAAAATTTAGTAGAATATCATCACGTTATAATTTAAAACGTAGAATTAGATATTACGGTAATAAAATTAGGCCACATAAAGGCACCGATTTTGCAGCGGCTATAGGAACTCCAATTTTAGCTACAGCAAGCGGAACTGTAATTGAGTCCACAAGGAGAGGTGGGAATGGCAAGTATGTGAAAATAAGACATAATAGTACATATAGCACACAGTATTTGCATATGCGTAAACAAAATGTTAAAAAAGGGCAAGTTGTTAAGCAAGGTGATGTTATTGGTTGGATTGGGATGACAGGAAATACTGGAGGACCACACGTGTGTTATCGTTTTTGGAAAAATGGAAGGCAAGTAGATCCTTTGAGGGAAAAATTACCTTCTGCAAAACCAATTTCAGAAGACTTAAAAGAGGAATATTTTGCTTATATTCAACCTTTGAAAGAACAATTGGATGCTATTGCCTATCCAGTTAAACCAGAGATAATTGATTAATGAATTTTTCTAGAAAAAATCCTACCAAAACCGACTCTTGGAAGAAATTATCTGAACATTATGAGCAATTAAAAAAGGTTCATTTATATGATATGTTCGCAGATAATCCTGACCGTGAAATCCAAATGAGTGTTGCCTTTGGTGACTTTTTTGTTGACTTTTCTAAAAACAGGTGGACTTCAGAAACAGTTAAATTATTTTCGGATCTTGCTAGAGAACTTAATCTTAAGGAAAGTATTTCGTTGTTTTTTAAAGAAAACAAGTTAAACTTTACCGAAAACAGAGCGGTGTTACATACGGCATTACGTAGCTCAGAAGACGAAATTATAGTAAATGGAGAGAATATTGTTCCGCAAATTAAAAGTGTGAATACTAAGATTCAAAAATTTACACAAAAAATAATTTCTGGCACACAAAAAGGATATACAGGTAAAGCATTTACGGATATTGTTAATGTAGGTATTGGCGGATCTAGCTTAGGCCCCAAAGTAGTTTGTAATGCTTTAAAACATTATAAAAATCATTTAAATACGCATTATGTGTCTAATATTGATGGCGATGAGTTAGAGGAGATATTGCAGTTGGTGAACCCAGAAACAACACTATTTGTAATTGTATCCAAATCATTTACAACTTCTGAGACTTTACAGAATGCAAACTCAATAAAAAACTGGTTTTTAAAACAAGCTCCAAATTCAGCAGTAAAGCAACATTTTATAGCTGTTTCGGCTAATAGTAATAAGGTAAATGACTTTGGCATTGACTCTGATAATATCTTTCCTATGTGGGATTGGGTTGGTGGTCGGTTTTCATTATGGAGTGCTGTGGGTATTTCTGTTGCGCTTAGTATAGGTTATGATAATTTTAGAGCATTATTAAAAGGCGCAGAAAAAGTTGATAGGCATTTTAAGTTGGCTAGTTTTTCAGAAAATATACCGGTATTAATGGCGTTTACTAGTGTGTGGTATAGCAATTTTTTTTCAACCACACAGCATGCAATTATTCCTTATTCGTACTATTTGGAAGATTTTGTGCCATACCTTAAGCAGAGTTTTATGGAAAGTAATGGAAAGTGTGTGGATAGAAACGGAGAAACTATTACTTATAAAACAGGAAGTGTGCTTTTTGGCGGAGTAGGTTCAAATGCGCAACATGCATTCATGCAATTGTTTCATCAAGGAACAAGTCTTATTTCAACAGATTTTATAGGTTTTTGTAATTCATTACACGGTAATAATGAGCATCAAGATGTGCTAATGGCTAATATGTTTGCTCAGGCAAAAGCTCTAGCTTTTGGTACAAAAGGAAAAAAAGTAGAAAATCCATATAAGCAGTTTAAGGGAAATTCACCCTCAACAACATTGCTTATAAAGAAATTATCTCCAGAAAATCTAGGAGCATTATTAGCTATTTATGAGCATAAAATATTTGTTGAAGGGTTATTGTTGAATATCAATAGTTTTGATCAGTTTGGAGTAGAATTAGGCAAAGAATTATCAAGAAGCTATATCAATTCATTAAAGGACTCTTCATACAAAGAATCTTTAGGAATGCAGTTTTATAAAAATAACAAATAAATAAAAAAGGAAAATAATTATGGCAACAGTAAAGTTTTTACATTCGTATTGGGCGTATTTGGTATTAATAGTAGTAGTAGCTGCTACGTTAAATTCTATTATTGGAATGATCACAAAAAAAGAGTTTGGCGCAAAAGATTTTAGAGTTGCTCTTTTTGCATTAATAGTTACACATATTCAGTTATTAATCGGAATTGTTTTATTTGTATTTGCAAATAATTTTGGAGATGTTGAAATGGGGGAAATTATGAAAAACTCAGCATTACGTTTAAGAAATGTAGAGCATCCTTTGTTGATGGTTATTGCAATAATGTTATTAACTATTGGGTATTCTAAACATAAAACAAAACGAACCTCAGCAAGTAAATTTAGACTTTTAGCTGTGACTTACAGTTTGGCATTAATTGCAATGTTAGCAATGATACCTTGGAGTGCTTGGTTAGGGTAGTTAACACAAAATAATTAACACAAAAAAGGCTTACAATACTACTGTAAGCCTTTTTTGTGTTAATTATAAAAAACAGGAAGCTAATTAGTAACTTCTTTAATTAGATAGGTGTATACTGGAAAGTGATCTGAATAACCGCTAGTCCAAGTGGCACCAACAAAACTTCGTTTAGGATAGCCTTTATACCTCCCTTTTTTATTAGTCATATATGTAGGGTTGTAAATACCAGTTTTAAATATTTTAAATGAAGAAAAGTCTTTATCTATAAAGGGTTTTGTAAACATCATTTGGTCAAAAATATTTAAGGCATCTCTATAAGCTAAAGTTCCCATTCCTTTCTTTGACATATTCATCATAGGGTTATAAATTCCTTTTAATTCTACATCTTCTTTATCTTCTTTAGCATTTAAAACTTTTTTGACGCTTACATTAAAAGGATCATCATTTAAATCTCCCATGATAACAATTTTTGCATAAGGATCAGCTGTTTGTAATGAATCAACTATTTTTTTTGTTAACTGTGCTGCAGCAACACGGCCAGGTCTGCTTCGTGCTTCACCACCACTTCTTGATGGCCAGTGATTTACGATAAAGTGCATTAGTTCTCCTTCTAATTTACCACTAACTAATAATTGGTCTCTTGTAAAGTTTCTTTTTTTAGTGTTAGGGTTTTGAAGTATTAATTCATGACTACTATAATTAGTAGGTTTGAATAGTTTTTTTTGATATAATAAAGCTACATCGATACTTCTTTCATCAGGAGAGTTGAAATGAATAATATCATAATCTTTATCACGTAATTGCGGGTCATTTATTAAATCGTGTAATACATCTTTGTTTTCAACTTCGCAAACACCAATAACTGCTGGTGAATTTTTAGAAAACTTAGGGTCAACTCCTATTTCTGAAATAACACGCGCCATGTTTTTGATTTTTTTAGGATAAACTTGCCCACGTTCCTTGGCGCTCATTTCCATTAACGGACTCCTTTCGTCAAACTTTTTAGGGTCATTAATTGTGTCAAAAAGATTTTCTAAATTGTAAAACGCAACGGTGTTGATTTTGTAACGTTTCTTGTTTTGAGCATAGGTGTTTACACTCATTCCAACTACTAAAATCAGTAGTAAAATGTTTCTTGTTTTCATTAGATAAAAGTTTTTATACCTGTATAAATTATATGTATTAAGTTCAGGTATAGTATGTTATTGTAAAATCCACTTCAAATTACAGGCCAAAAGTAGTTAATTATTTAATTTAACACCTTTAGTAATGTAAAGTTATTGTAAAATTGATGTCAAATCATTGGTGCTGAAGTAATTTTTATTCTAAAATGTGTACATTTGCGAACTGTAAAAGACCTCAGTGGGTTTAAAAACAATTTATTAATCAGTAAATTACTTATGAAAAAAACAATTTTGACATTATTATTGACTGTCACAAGCGTGCTTCTTATGCATGCACAGGAAACAGTCGTGAAAGGTCAAGTAATCGATGCCGATTCTACCAAACCAGTTGCTGGTGTATCTGTAGCTATCAAAGGCACTTCTTTATCTCAAACAACTGACGAGTTAGGAAGTTTTAACTTTAACAATGACTTACCCTTAGGAGAACAAGCCTTAATGGTTTCTAAAGTGGGTTATTTTGCTAAAACGTTTACTATTATTATTGAAGCTGGTAAAACAGTAGACCTTTCAACAATTATTTTAAATCATGATTTAGGTGAGACCGATGATTTTACAATTGCATTATCAGAAGATGAATTGGATTCTGATGAGAGTGTAGCATCTAACACATCTGGGATCTTACAATCATCTAAAGATGTATTTTCAAGAGCTGCAGCATTTGATTTTAGCGGAACATTCTTTAGAGTTAGAGGTTTAGATTCTGAAAACGGTACCATGTTATTAAATGGTATACGAATGAATAAAGCGTTTAACGGACGACCACAATGGAGTGATTGGGGTGGGATTAATGATGTAATGCGTAATCAAGACTTCGTAATTGGTTCTAAAGCTAATGATTATACTTTTGGTGGTGTAGGAGGTACTACAAACGTTAATATGCGAGCATCCCAATACAGAAAAGGGACGCGTATTTCTTATGCATCTTCAAACAGAAGTTACAGAAACAGAGTAATGGCTACTCATGCTACTGGATTAATGGATAATGGTTGGTCATTAGCATTTTCTGCAGGAAGACGATGGGGAGAAGAAGGGTTTGTTGATGGTACAGTATATGATGCAAATTCTATGTTTGCTTCAGTTGAAAAGAAAATTAATGACAAACACAGTATAAACTTTACGTCTATTTATACACCAAATAGAAGAGGGAAGTCTGCAGGGATGACCCAAGAAGTTTTTGATTTAAAAGGGAAAACCTACAATTCATATTGGGGGTTTCAAGATGGCGAAAAGAGAAATTCTCGTATCAAAGAAATTGAAGAACCAATTTTAATGTTAAATCATTATTGGACACTATCTGATAAAACAACACTAAATACTAATGTGGCTTACCAATTCGGACATATTTCTAATAGTCGTATAGATTTTAATGGAAGTAATCCTGACCCAACATATTATAGGAAGTTACCAAGTTATTACTTAAGTAATGACCCACAATACAATGATGAGGCAGAGGCTTATGATAGGTTACAAGAGTTTTTAAATGATGGTCAGATTGATTGGACATCTTTATATTTTGGAAATCAAAGTGCAAATAACCAAGGGTTCACTGATGCTTTTGTATTATATGAGGATAGAAATGATGACAAACAATGGTCGTTCAATTCTATTTTAAATACTGAGTTGACAGAAAACATTATCTTAGATGCTGCTGTAAATTATACAACGTTAAAATCTCATAATTATGCTAAAATATTAGACTTATTAGGAGGTACAGGGTATCTTGGTCAAGATAATTTCCTATTTACAGATAATAATGTGTTAGACCCTCATAGAATTGTTACTGAAGGGGATACGTTTAAATACAATTACAACTTTTTATCTACAAGCTATGATGCGTTTGCACAAGCACAGTTTAAGTATAATAAAGTTGATTTTTACCTAGGAGGACAGTATGGAAAAACAACTCACCAAAGAGAAGGATTATACCAAAGCGGAAATTTTTTAAATAATTCTTTAGGGAAAGGGGATGAGTTAGAGTTTGATAAATTAGGAGCAAAAGCAGGATTGACATATAAAATTTCTGGTAAACACTTATTAGACTTCAATGGGGCTTATATACAAGATGCACCAACCTTACGTAATAGTTTTTCAAATTCAAGAGAGAATCATAATGTTGTAGATAATTTAACAGAAGTTAAAACCACTGCATTTGATGCTAGTTATATTTTCCGTTCATCAATTTTAAAAACACGTTTGACGGGGTATTATTCTCAAATAGAAGATGCTACGGAAGTATCTTTTTTCTATGCTGATGGATTAGCAGGATTAAATGAAACACAAACATTCCTTCAAGAAGCATTAGATGGTGTTGATAAACGCAATATGGGGATAGAGTTTGGTGCAGAAGCACAAGTAACACCAACAATAAAATTAAAAGGGGCATTAGCTCTTGGTGAAGCAGTTTACACAAGTAATCCAAACGTTAACTTATCATATATAGGAGCCAATGATTCAGGTTCTAATGAAGCTTTCAATGATTCTTATGGTAAAGCCAGTTTGAAAGACTATAAGGTAGCTGGTGGACCACAACGTGCCGGAAGTATTGGTTTTGAATATAGAGACCCTAAATACTGGTGGTTTGGAGCAACTGCTAACTTCTTTTCTAATGCCTATTTAGATATTTCTGCTATCACTAGAACAAATAACTTCGCAATAGATTCAGATGGTATTCAATTACCTAACTATGATGAGGCAACTGCTAGAGAGTTACTAAAACAAGAGAAATTTGATGATTATATGTTAGTAAACCTTGTAGGTGGTAAATCTTGGAAAATTGGGCAAAAATATATTGGATTATTTGCATCAATCAACAATGTGTTTAATGAAACGTATAAAACTGGTGGTTACGAGCAATCAAGAAGTGCTAACTACACAAACTTGTTAGAAGATAATGAAAGACCAAAAAGATTATTTGGTCCTAAATATTGGTTTGGTAGAGGTACAACATATTACATGAATTTATACTTAAGATTTTAATAAACAATAATAAAAAAGAAATGAACGAAACTTGGTTTCGTCTTATTATATAATACTAAAAACAATTACAATGAAAAATATACTTAAAATAGCAGCTCTTTTCTTGTTCTTAGGAACATTTACTGCATGTGTACAAGATGATGATTATACGGTTCCAACTGTAGTTGAAGTTGAGCCAAAAAATGCTGAAAATGGTCATGAATATACATTTGATGCATTAATGACTATGCACTATGAAAATTTCTACAATGTGGTAGATTTAGATACAGAGGTGCCTGATCCAGCAAATGGGGCTGATCCAAGCGTATTAGAATATAGTTATTTAGTGGGTTACGTAATTTCTAATGATAGAACCGGAAATTTTTACAAATCAATCTATATTCAAGATGCTATTGAAAACCCAACAATTGGATTTAAAATAGATGTTGACATGTATGACACATATTTCAATTATGAAGTAGGTAGAAAAGTATATGTAAAATTAAACGGATTAGGGTTTGATCAAATTAATGGTGTATACTCTTTAGGAACCTTAGATGGAACTTCTTTAGAAAGAATTCCGGAATTACAGGTTCCAAACTACGTGCAACGTTCAACTGAAGTGAGCACAATAGTTCCTACACAAACTACTGCTGCAGCAGTTAACTCAGGAAGTGTTCCTGATGGAATATTAGTTTCATTACCAAATATGCAAGTTCCATTTGCAGATTTAGGGATAACCTATGCCAACTTAGATAATACATATAGTGTAAATAGAGATCTTAAGAGTTGTGATGATGATGAGGTAGTTATTATTCGTAATAGTGGATTTGCTGACTTCAGAACAGTACCAATGCCAATGAATGGAGCTGGTACATTAACAGCAGTATTAAGTAGATACAACTCTACAAAACAGTTATACATCAGAGATACGAATGATTTAGATTTCACTGGAGATAGATGTGATCCATTTAACCCTGCAGATTACACGTCAATTTTTAGTGAAGATTTTGAGACAGCTGTTGATGGTACTAATTTAGATTTTGCAGGATGGACAAATTTTTCTGAGGCAGGTTCTAGAGTATGGAGAGAAGAGGAGTATGGAAATAATGGATATACTGAATTTAGTCCATTTGGTTCAAGTGATGCATCAAGCATTGCTTGGTTAGTAACACCTTCAATTGACATGGATGCTAATACAAATGAAAAATTATTTTTCAGAACTGCACAACACCATTTAAATGATGATGTAAACAATACTTTAGAGGTGTTTATTTCAACTGATTTTGATGGAACAAATGTTTTAGCAGCAACATGGAATCCTATTACTGTTGATATGCCTGATTCAGACACATCATGGTATCAATTTATTGACTCTGGATTAATTGATTTATCTGCTTACTCTGGCAACATTAATGTAGCTTTTAAGTATACAGGTTCTGACACTGTTCCAAATCAAAGTGCAGGTTTCCAAATTGATGATTTATATGTAATTTTAGAT
>CAJXHW010000050.1 GCA_913054565.1 uncultured Kordia sp.
AGATTATGACAAAGTAATGGAATCTGCTACTGCAGCTTTCAAAACTTTTAGAGTAATACCAGCTCCACAAAGAGGAGAAATTGTACGCCAGTTTGGTAATAAATTAAGAGAGCTTAAAGAACCATTAGGAAAATTAGTCTCTTATGAAATGGGAAAATCTTTACAAGAAGGTTATGGTGAGGTTCAAGAAATGATCGATATCTGTGATTTTGCCGTTGGGTTATCTCGTCAGTTAAACGGACAAACGATTCCTTCTGAGCGCCCAGGACACGTTATGAGAGAGCAGTGGCACCCAATTGGTGTTGTTGGTATCATATCGGCATTTAATTTCCCAGTAGCAGTATGGGCTTGGAATACAGCTTTAGCTTGGATTTGTGGAGATGTTTGTGTATGGAAAGGGTCTGAAAAAGCACCTTTATGTTCTGTAGCTTGTCAAAATATTATTGCAGAAATTTTAAAAGAAAACAACTTACCAGAAGGTATTTCTTGTATTATTAATGGTGACTATAAAGTTGGTGAGTATATGACTACAGATTCTCGTATTCCTTTAGTATCTGCTACAGGGTCTACAAGAATGGGACGTATTGTTGGGGCAACAGTTGCTGAGCGTTTTGGTAAATCATTATTAGAATTAGGTGGAAACAATGCAATTATTATTACACCAACTGCCGATTTAAAAGTGGTAGTTCCTGGAGCTGTATTTGGAGCTGTAGGTACATGCGGACAACGTTGTACATCAACACGTCGTTTAATTATACATGAATCTGTTTATGATAAAGTAAGAGATGCTATTGTTGGGGCATACGGGCAATTAACTATTGGTAACCCATTAGATGAGAAAAATCATATTGGACCATTAATTGATCATGACTCTGTAAACACATACTTAGCGGCTATTGAAAAAGCTAAAGCTGAAGGAGGAAACGTATTAGTTGAAGGTGGTGTTTTAGAAGGTGAAGGTTATGAAAGTGGGTGCTACGTTAAACCAGCAATTATTGAAGCAGAAAACCATTTTGAAATTGTACAGCACGAAACTTTTGCTCCAATCTTATATTTAATGAAGTACTCTGGTGGTGTTGAAAACGCTATTGATGTTCAAAATGGAGTAGCTCAAGGTTTATCTTCAGCAATTATGACTAATGAAATGAAGGAAGCTGAAAAATTCTTGTCATTTGCAGGATCTGATTGTGGTATTGCCAACGTAAACATCGGAACTTCAGGTGCTGAAATTGGTGGTGCTTTTGGTGGTGAAAAAGAAACTGGTGGTGGACGTGAGTCTGGGTCTGATGCATGGAAAGTGTACATGAGACGTCAAACTAATACAGTAAACTACTCTGATGAATTGCCTTTAGCGCAAGGAATTAAGTTTGATTTATAGTCGGTAACCGACACTATATAAAAAAGGGTTCAACATTATGTTGAACCCTTTTTTTATGGTGTATTTGTAGGTGTATTTTTATAAGCAATATGAGAGTCTGTTAGTGCATGTAAAAAATTAATTAAATCTTCTTTTTGACGCTCAGAAAAATTTAAAGGAGTAACCATTAATGTATCTATGTTAATAGGTTGTTTAACAAAATCATATGGGTTGCTGTAAAAATCAATAACCTCTTCTAGTGTATTAAACATACCATTATGCATGTATGGAGCGGTTAAAGCAACATTTCGTAATCCTGGAACTTTAAATTTACCAAGATCAGTAGAATCCTTTGTAACATCATAACGCCCTTTATCTGCTAGAGTGGTGCCATTATATAACCCTATATTTCTAAATTCATCGCCTGTAAAATCTGGGCCAAAATGACATTCAAAACATTTAAATTCATCTGCTAAAAAAATGTTTCTACCACGTTGTTGTGATAAACTCAATGCCGTTGTATCAACATCATTCATCCAAAGATCATGAGGGGCACTACCATTACTTTCTAAACTGCGCTGAAATACTGCTAACGCATTTGTAATGTTAGTTGAGTTTGGTTCTGTTTTATAAATGTTTTGAAACAGTTTAACATATAAGGCATTGCCCTTAACTCGTTGCACAGCCTCATCAAAAGACAAGTTCATTTCAAGAGGATTCTCAATTGGCATAACTGCTTGCGACTCTAGACTGGGTGCTCTTCCATCATGAAAAAAGTACGGCCTGCTTGCCATATTCATAACAGATGGGGTATTACGTGTACCTATACGATTATTCACGCCTAAAGAAAACGCCTTATTATCTGCAAATGCAAATTCTGGTTTGTGACAACTTGCGCAAGAAACGGATTGATCTAGTGATAATATAGGGTCAAAAAAGAGTTGCTTGCCTAGTTGGACCTTAGATACTGGTTCCGTTTTAGCAATCATTTTTTGTTTATTAGCACAACTATTAAAACTAAAAAGTACTACTAAGAGGTAAAAATATTTCATGCTTCAAAAATAATAAATACTTAAATGATTTTGTGTAACTTTTGGTACATAACTAGATGTGTAATTTCTGTTAAAGTGTGATTTTACATTCAATCAGCTTATTGTAAATAACGTTTTTTTTGAATTAGTATGTCAGCCCTGTTTTTAAAAAGCTACAAATGTTGGTAGGTTGGTTCACTTTTATATATGGATAACTAATTCCTGAGAGATATAATCCGTTAGAAAAAGCAGGTTTTTTATCTGTAAGAAGTTGTTGTTTTGAGAGTATAGATTCAAAATCCTCTAAGGATAAATCACCAGTACCAACCTTTAATAAGTGTCCAACTAATATACGAATCATGCCTCTTAAAAACCGATTGGCAGTAATATTAAAACGCATGCGCAGTTGTGTGGTGTTCACATACAGTTTAGCATGTGTAACATGGCAAATAGTATGGTTGTGTAAGTCTGGTTGTTTGCAAACTGCTTCAAAATTATCATATAACGGAATAAGGTCTGCTGCTTTTTTCATGGCCTCAAAGTCTAAATTTTTAAGCTCGTAATATGAACTGTACTTACCTAAAACAGGATCTTTTTGTAAATGAATAAAATAATCATAGGTTCTTGATGTAGCATCATAACGTGCATGCTGACGTTCTTTAACTTCTATAACATCATAAACAACAATGTCATTGGGTAAATGTTTGTTTAATCGAAACTTTAAATCAAAGTCCAATTCATTATTAATGGTAATGTTTAAAAAATACTGACTAGCATGAACACCAGCATCCGTACGTCCACAGCCAAAAACAGTAATATCAGTTTTAAAAATACATGCCAATTTTTCTTCAATAACACCTTGTACAGTAATAGCATTTGGTTGGCTTTGCCATCCGTGATAATTACTGCCATTATATCCAATATGTAAGAAATACTTCATGTTTACCAAGTTGTTATTAGTCCAAAAAAAACCACTCTTACATGGAGTGGTTTTTTGTGTTATTAGATGGATTATTGTCCGCCTTCCTTTGTTTTTTTAACATATTGGGTTAAAATAACAATATGTTGTCCGTCTACACGTCCTTCTATTTGTTCGGCATTATCCCACACCAAAGAAATACGATGAACAGGCGCACCACGTTTTGCAGTAAAATTTGCTCCTTTAACAACTAAATCTTTTATTAAAACAACTGAGTCACCATCACTTAAAATATTACCATTAACATCTTTATGTACTATTTTATTTTCATCTTCCTCGTCACCATCACCCATAGCATTAGCCCATTCTGCAGTTTCTTCATCTAAATACATCATATCTAACATGTCCTGACTCCATCCAAATTTCTTTAAACGGTGCAACATGCGCCAAGCCATAACTTGTACAGCTGGTACTTCACTCCACATGCTATCATTTAAACAACGCCAATGATTAGAGTCCATTGTATCTGGATTTTCAATTTGAGAATGACAAGTGCCACACACTAAAATACTTTTATCTAATTCTTCTCCCTTTTCGCCAATAGGAGGCAAACTGTATACGTTTAAGTTTTCTGCTGAGGTACATAATTCGCAATTAGAATTGCTACGTGTATGCAGTTTTTTTTCTATAACACTCATGTAATTGAATTTTTCTAGTATGCTCACAAAAGTACAATTTTATATGGAATCTCTTTTCATAGATAATAAAGACTTATATCTTGTTCATAGCGCGCAATTTTTTAGTTTTGTGTTCTTAAAGAAAACGATATGATTTCAGTAGATGGATTAGCAGTA
The DNA here is from genome assembly GCA_913054565.1 of uncultured Kordia sp. Classification (GTDB taxonomy): domain Bacteria; phylum Bacteroidota; class Bacteroidia; order Flavobacteriales; family Flavobacteriaceae. Next base: position 4,162 of record CAJXHW010000050.1, read on the forward strand.
GAATTTAGTGGACATACCTTATTTAGCGATGTGAATTTTGTGATAAATGAGAATGATAAAATTGCTTTAATGGGTAAAAATGGAGCAGGAAAATCTACCATGATGAAAATTATTGCAGGGGTGCAACAGGCTACCAGAGGGCATGTGCGTCACCCTAAAGATGCAGTAATTGCTTATTTGCCACAACATTTGCTAACAGATGATGATTGTACCGTGATAGAAGAAGCTTCTAAAGCATTTGCACACGTGTTTAAAATGCGTGATGAAATGGATGCAATGAATAAGCAACTGGAAACTCGTACGGATTATGAGTCTGACGAGTATATGAAAATCATTGAAAAAGTATCAGAATTAGGGGAGGTATTTTACGCCTTAGAAGAGGTAAACTATGAAGCAGAAGTTGAAAAAGCTTTAAAAGGATTAGGTTTTAAGCAAACGGATCTTAATAGAGCAACAAGTGAGTTTAGCGGTGGTTGGCGAATGCGAATAGAGTTAGCTAAAATACTATTACAAAAACCAGATTTAATTTTACTTGATGAGCCTACCAATCATGTTGATATTGAGTCTGTAATTTGGTTAGAAGATTTTCTTTTAAATAGAGCGAAAGCTGTAGTAGTCATATCGCACGATAAAGCATTTATTGATAATATAACCAATAGAACCATTGAAGTAACAATGGGGAAAATATACGATTACAAAGCTAATTACACGCACTACTTACAATTGCGTAAAGAGCGTATGGCACACCAGATAAAAGCCTATCAGGAACAACAAAAATTTATTGCAGACAACAAAGCATTTATTGAGCGTTTTAAAGGTACTTTTTCTAAAACAAATCAAGTGTCATCACGTGAACGAATGTTAGAAAAATTGGAGATTATTGAAGTTGATGAAGTTGATAATTCATCATTAAAACTGCGTTTTCCATCAGCAGTACGTTCTGGTGACTATCCTGTTATTGCAGAAAATTTATCAAAATCATACGGTGATCATGTGGTGTTTTCTGAAGCAAATATGGCTATTGAACGTGGTGAAAAAGTATCGTTTGTAGGACGTAATGGTGAAGGAAAATCAACCATGATAAAAGCCATTATGGGAGAAATTGATTTTGAAGGAAAATGTGCTTTAGGACATAACGCTAAAGTGGGATATTTTGCACAAAATCAAGCCGCATTATTAGATGGTGAGTTAACAGTTTTTCAAACAGTAGATGAAGTTTCTGAAGGCGATGTGCGTACACAAATAAAAAATATTTTAGGCCGCTTCATGTTTAGTGGTGATGATATTGATAAGAAAGTAGCAAACTTATCTGGAGGTGAAAAAACACGCTTAGCAATGGTGAAATTGTTACTAGAACCTGTAAATGTGTTGATTTTAGATGAGCCTACAAATCATCTAGATTTAAAGTCAAAAGACGTACTAAAGGAAGCTTTGTTAGCTTTTGATGGCACATTAATATTAGTATCTCATGACCGTGATTTCTTACAAGGCTTGACTCAAAAAGTCTTCGAGTTTAAAGAAAAACGTGTTATAGAGCACTTTGAAACTATTGATGATTTCTTAGTAAGAAATAGAATTGAAAACTTGAAGGATATTGATTTAAATGTTTAATTTACAAACGACGTTCTGCTTTTAAAATCTCTGTAACGGCTTGTTGATAGGCTTTTACATTGCCTGCTTTTTTAATTTTTTTATAGGTTTTTTGAGGGTTGTCAAAAGACTTTGAAAAGAATTCCCAAAAGCCTAACATTTTCATTTTAATAGGTGTTGGGCCAGATAGTGCAGCATCGTATTCTTGGAAAATTCTATCATGAAACGCACTAAAAATAGTCCATCTGTCTTTTGGGTATTCTGTAGTATTATTCTTAATCATGTTTGGTAAAAAAGGATCTGCAATTAGTCCTCTACCAATCATCCAATGATCAATACTTGGAAAACGCTCTTGTAACGTTTTAAATTGTGCAACAGAAGTAATATCACCATTGTAATAGAGCTTTTGCTTAGTGTTATCTATACAGCGTTGAAATGAATCTAAATCTACACCACCTTTATAGAGTTGTTTTCCAATACGTGCATGTATTGCAATGCTTTTAATCGGGTATTTTTCTAAGATAGGAAACACATCTAAAATTTCGTGTGGATTGTCATACCCCATACGCATTTTCATAGACACAATAATGTCAGTTTCTGCATGAACACGTTCTAAAATATGATTGATTTTTTCGGGGTTGCAGATTAACCCAGACCCCATACCACGTTTGGTTACCATTGGATATGGGCAACCCAAATTCCAGTTTAATTCTTTATAGCCTAACCCTTGCACATATTTTGTGACATACAAAAACTCTTCAGCATCGTTAGTCATTATTTGCGGAATAATTTCAGGGACAGTATTGTTTTCTATAAGTAAGTCACGCTCATAAGACCCTTTAATCTTTAATTTTCCATTTAACCTGATGTATGGCGCATAAAAGGTATCAATACCCCCAAAATAATCATGGAATGCATTCCTAAATCGAAAGTCAGTAAACCCTTGTAATGGTGAAGAAAGCAATGTGAAACTCATAAGATATAATCTAACACAAATATAAACTTTAAAAGCGATTACTTTTTAGCGATGATAATTAAATCGGTAGTTTTAGCATCTTCTTTTTGAGGGAATTTTTGTAGTATTGAAAATACAATATTCAAACCATTATCTTTTATAGCATCAGTAATATAACCAATTTCATGGTAGTTTATAAATAATTGATCCTCTTTATTATGACTAGAGCTTTGGAATTTTGAATTTGAGTTTAAACCCTCCATTGTACTAATGTATAGAATCCCATCTTTTTTTAATAATTGAGTCATAGAGTTAATAAGTTCTATGGCATTTTCTTTTGATAAATAAGGTAATAAAAAAGCACATACAACCCCATGATAGCATTTGTTTAGGTTGTGAATATGCTTGGCTTCCATGACTTTAAATGATGCTGTAGGATTGTTCTTTTTTGCTAAAGCAATCATATTTGGTGCAATATCAATACCTAAGATGTTAAAGTAAGGGCGTTGCTTTAAAAGATATTGTGTAACATTTCCAGGGCCACAACCTACATCTAGAATATGTGGCTTATTAGAGTGTATTTCATTACAGAATGTATCTAATACTTTTTCATATAAATCAACAGACATATACTGTTCTTCATATTTGTCAGCATATTTATTGAACATTGTTTTGATGCTAGATAAATTCATGGTTATTTATTATTGAGTTTGTTGTCCAAAAACAACCACTAGAGCAATAATGATTAAAATTAAAAGGACTGAAAAGAATATTTTCCAGAAAGAATATGGTCTATCACCCTCAATTTGACCATTCTGACCATTCACATAGAAATGATACTTTTTATTATTAAATAGATATGAAGAAATATAAATAGGTAATAATATATGTTTGAATGTTTCCTTGTTTAGGTTCATGTTCAAACTATTAATTCGTTGTGTGTCGCCGCCAATATCTTGTTTTGCCCAAGCAGTGGCTATCTTTTTGGCTTTTTGGTTAGATTTTAAATGTCCGTCTTGTAGTGATAAAGTGTATTTTTCAGTTACAAAACCAGCTAAATAACTTGAGTTAAAAGGTTCTAGTTGACTTAAATTCCAAGTGGTAATTTTTTTAGGCAGAGTATTTTTTTTCTTTTCTGATGCACTAATTAAAGTGTCATCAATAAACCCGCTTATAGTTCCTGAAGCTGAACTCCAACGTGTTTTTTGCACTTGTCTTGTACGCGTTTGATTTTTACCATTAACGGTTGTGTTGTAACTTTCGGTTTCATAGTAATAATCACCACGTTGCCCTTTATATTCACCGTATAATTCCGCATCAAAAGTCCAATAAGGCACATATAATCCTTTAGTTTTTTCAGGGTCAAGTGCCGCTTTTTTTAGATTGTTTGGTGCAAACCACAGGCTGTTAACCCATTTTTTAAATATGGTGTGAGATTCGGTGTGAGTTAGTTGAAACGGTAAAATTGCTCCGGGTAAAATCCAATCTTCTAAAGATGTATCCTCAACAATTAAGGGTTGACTACAATACACACAGTGTAATGATTTGTAATTATCTTCTACATGTTGATTGGCACCACAAGTTTTGCAATGCAACATACTGATTTTTTCAGTATGATATTGTCCTCCCATTTTCTCTAAATACGGTAATAGTTCTAATTCTTCAAAAGAAGTTTTAGGTGCTTCAATAGCTTCTTCATAATTACAATAGCTGCATTTTATTACCGAGGACCCAGGTTTGTATTTTAGCTCTGAACCACAGTTGACACAAGATTTTTTAAGCTCAGATTTTTTAGGTAGTTCTTGATTCATTATCTAAAACGATATCCATAGATGTTAACACAATATTTGAGTATAAGTAACTTATTGTACTTATACTCAAATTTTTATAAATTATTTATTTGGTAGCGGTGGTGGTACAGAACCTAACAATGCTTGTAGTTCTGTAATTGTATTTAAAGCCGCCCAATTTGTCATACCCTGTTTCCAAACCAAGGTAGTTGCATTTACTGTTCTTGCAGCAAATAAATGACTCATGCCTTCAAATGATACGGGACCTAACTGTTGTCCGTTTGCAGCATAAAAGTATTGTGTTTGTTGTGGTAAAGGCGGAGGAGTGTTAGTATTAGTCTGTTGTGGTGTTGTAGTGTTGGTGTTTTGTGTTTGAGGGTTTAACATACCTCCCATTTGTTGGGCCATAGCAAACCCCATACCCATACCAATTCCTGCACCAGCAGCACCAGATTCATTTCCAGCTGCAATTTCTAATGCTTTAGCCGCTTTAAATTTGGTAAGTTTATCTAGGTCTAATTTGTTTAATCTGCTATATTCAAAGATCTCTTTTTTGAGTTCTTCTGGCATAGAAACATTTTCAATAAAGAATTTTTCTAAAGATATACCAACAGAAATAAATTCAGGTTGCATAACCTCCAAACAAGTGTCTGATAATTCGGTTGTGTTAGCCGCATAAAGTTCAATTGGTAAATTTGCTTCTCCAATAGTATCAGTAAAGCGAGTTGATATTAAGCTTTTTAAATGCTCATTAATTTCAAAATTTGTGAAATTATTATCGGTTCCTACAATGTCAGTAATAAACTTTCCAGCGTCGTTAATTTTAAAGGCATATGTACCAAACGCTCTTACTTCAACAAAACCAAAACGATCATCATTTAGAGTAACTGGATTTTTTGTACCCCATTTTTCATCCGTAAATAAGCGCGAATTTACAAAATAAATTTCCGCTTTAAACGGGCTGTTGAATCCGTATTTCCACCCTTTTAATGTCGTTAGTATTGGTAAGTTTTTGGTGTTTAGTGTATAGGTTCCTGGTTTAAAAACATCAGCTAATTGTCCTTCATTTATAAACACAGCAATTTGCCCTTCACGAACTATTAATTGCGCATCATTTTTAATTTCATTTTGGTAACGTTCAAAACGGTGAACTATAGTGTCATTAGAACTGTCAAGCCATTCAATAATGTCAATAAATTCATGACTTAACTTCTTTTTTATCTCGTCAAAAATACTCATTTTTTAAAATTTAAATTGGTTGATTACAAGATAGTAAAAATCTTTTGTAAGTGTGA
>CAJXHW010000051.1 GCA_913054565.1 uncultured Kordia sp.
ATTAATAAAACTAAAAAAAACCTGAATATTCAGGTTTTTTTTAGTTTTATTAATATGCAACTCTATTATTTCTCTGCAATAGCAGTTACTATTTTTTGCTCTAATTCATCCATCAGTTCAGGGTTGTCTTTTAATAAGCCTTTTACAGCATCTCTTCCTTGTCCTAATTTAGTATCGCCATAACTAAACCACGAACCACTTTTTTTAATAATTTCAAACTCAACACCTAAATCAATTATTTCACCTACTTTAGAAATTCCTTCTCCATACATGATATCAAACTCTGCCATTTGAAAAGGTGGCGCTACTTTATTTTTTACAACTTTAACTCTTGTTTTATTACCAATAACCGCACTATCAGAGTTTTTTATTTGTGTTGATCTTCTAATATCTAAACGAACAGATGCATAAAATTTCAAAGCGTTTCCTCCAGTTGTCGTTTCTGGGTTACCAAACATAACCCCTATTTTTTCTCTTAACTGATTAATAAAAATTACTGTACAATTTGTTTTATTTATTGCTCCAGTTAGTTTTCTTAAAGCTTGAGACATTAGTCGAGCATGAAGTCCCATTTTAGAATCACCCATTTCACCTTCAATTTCACTTTTAGGTGTTAAGGCAGCTACTGAATCAACAACAATAATATCAATTGCTCCAGAACGAATTAAATTTTCTGCAATTTCTAACGCTTGTTCACCATAATCTGGCTGAGAGATAATTAAATTATCAACATCAACCCCCAATTTTTCAGCATAAAACCTATCAAAAGCATGTTCAGCATCTATAAATGCAGCAATACCTCCTTTTTTTTGAGCCTCAGCAATTGCATGAATAGTCAATGTTGTTTTACCAGAAGATTCAGGACCATATATTTCAATTACCCTTCCTCTTGGCAATCCGCCAACCCCTAAAGCTAAATCTAAACCTAAAGACCCTGTAGAAATAGAATCTACTTCCTCTACGGCTTTATCACCCATTTTCATAACAGCCCCTTTACCGTAAGCCTTATCTAATTTATCTAAAGTAAGCTTTAACGCTTTTAATTTTGCTTCTTTTTCTGAACTCATGATCCCTGTTTTTTAATTATTGCTAAAGTACTATTTCTTTTTAAAAAATGATGTTTCTAACAACAATCAACTTATTAACAAAAAGTTATTTTCAATAAAAAAACACCACTAAACGCAATCATTCTAAATTAGTACGCAATTGTAAACTAGACGGCGGTTAATATTAGCTACTTTTTAATAAAAATGATTTCTGCAAAACACTTCGGAAATCTATCATTGAATTAAAATTTAGTAACGAATTAGCTCTAAAAAGCCTCTATGATTATATAGGGTCTTTTTATATTTTAAACTTCAGACCAACACCTCTTACGAATAAATAATGTATATTTACCCTTAATATTTTTTTTAACGAATTTACGCCTTTAAAAGGCTTTATATATAGTATGGCTTGCAATAGTTGTGGCACAGGAAGTGACGGAAAACCAGGTGGTTGTAAAAGCAATGGCACTTGTTCATCAGATAGTTGTAATAAACTAACGGTTTTTGATTGGTTAGCGAACATGAGTTTACCAAACGGTCAAAAACCATTTAATTGTGTTGAGGTACGTTTTAAAAACGGACGTAAACATTATTATAAAAATCTTGAAAATTTAACCTTATCAATTGGAGACATTGTGGCTACTGAGGCATCCCCAGGGCATGATGTGGGAATGGTAACCTTAACTGGCGAACTGGTTAAAGTACAAATGAAAAAAAAGAAAATTGGTGTTGACAGTGAAGATGTAAAGAAAGTTTACAGAAAGGCTTCTCAAAAAGACATTGATATTTGGACCAGCTCAAGAGAACGTGAAGAACCAATGAAAGTTCGTGCTAGACAATTAGCCATTGACTTAAAATTAAAAATGAAAATCTCCGATATAGAATTTCAAGGAGATGGCTCTAAGGCTACCTTTTTCTACACCGCTGAAGAGCGTGTAGACTTTAGACAATTAATAAAAGAATTTGCTAAAGAATTTAACATCAGAGTTGAAATGCGCCAAATAGGTTTCAGACAAGAAGCCGCAAGACTTGGTGGTATTGGCTCATGTGGTAGAGAATTATGTTGTTCAACATGGCTTACAGATTTTAGATCTGTAACAACAGCCGCAGCAAGATATCAGCAATTATCATTAAACCCACAAAAATTAGCAGGGCAATGTGGTAAACTAAAATGCTGTTTAAATTATGAATTAGATTCATATTTAGATGCTTTAAAAGATTTTCCTGATAAAAACATCAAATTAAAAACAAAAAGAGGAAATGCTGTATCTCAAAAAACTGACATTTTCAAAGGATATGTTTGGTACGCCTATGAAGGAGAATGGATGAATTGGCATAAAATAACTACTAAAGATGCTAATGAGATTATTGCTAAAAACAAAAAGGGTATTGCTGTAGAAAATTTAGAAGATTATGCTTCTGAGTTAATTGAGGAAGTTACTACTGATTTTGAAAATGTTGTAGGGCAGGATAGTTTAACCCGTTTTGATAGACCAAAACAGAAAAAACGTCGTAAGCCACAGCGTAAAAAGACATCACAAACTACAGTTACAGGCTCTAAAAACAAAGCACCCCAAAACAAGAAAAAAGAACACGGTGCTAAACCTCAAAATAAACGCAGACCACAAAAACAAAAGGACGATAAAAAGACGCCTAACAAAGCTACTGGACAACCAAACAGAAGAAAAAAGCCTACTAATACCGACGGTAAAACAACACAAAAACCGCCGCAAAAACGTAGACCACAAAAAAAGAATCCACCAAAAAAAAACAATTCAACACAAAATGATGCGTAATTTTTTAGTTCTCTTAATAGCAATTACTTCTCTTATCGCTTGTGATTCAAAACAAGTAATTGGTGAGTATAAAACTTTACCCAACGTTTGGAAAAAAGGGGACACTATATCATTCTCTTTTAAGAGTCCTGATACTATAAAAAAGTATGATTTATTTCTAAATATTAGAAACAATAACGAATATGAGTTTAGTAACTTATTCCTCATTGTTAACTTAACAGCACCTAACAATAATCAAACTATTGATACGTTAGAATACCAAATGACCACACCTAGCGGAGAATGGCTTGGTACTGGATTTTCTGAAATTAAAGAAAATAAATTATGGTATAAAAACGCAATACAGTTTAATCAAGAAGGTGATTACACACTTTCAATTGAACACGCAATTAGAAAAAATGGCAATATTAATGGTGTTGAGCAGTTAAAAGGAATTACAGAAATAGGATACAGAATAGAAAAAAATAAAAGCGAGTAAATAATGGCAAAAAAAGCACAAAAGAAATCAGCTAAAAAAACCCAATCATTTGGGAAGTTTATTAAATGGTTTTGGATATTATTTATCACAGGACTCTTTTGTGCGGCACTTCCTTTTATTCTTGCCGCTATAGGCGCTTTTGGTCATATGCCAAACTTTGATGAATTAGAAAATCCTAAGTCTAATTTAGCTTCAGAAATAATTACATCAGACGGAAAAACTTTAGGAAAATTCTATTTAAATGACAATAGAACTCCAGTTTCCTACAATGATTTATCTCCGTATTTAGTAGATAATTTAGTTGCTACAGAAGATGAACGTTTTTATGAACATTCAGGAATTGACATTAGAAGAACTTTTACTGCTATTGCACAATTAGGTCGTAAAGGTGGCGGAAGTACAATTACACAGCAAGTTGCAAAACTATTGTTTCATCAGGAAGAAGGCAGAGGAAGTCTTTTAAATAGGATGCAACAAAAGTTTAAGGAATATGTTATTGCCACCCGTTTAGAACGCCAATACACCAAACAAGAAATTATTGCCATGTATTATAACATCTATGATTTTGGTAATAATGCAGATGGTATCCGTTCAGCGGCTAGAATTTATTTTGGTAAAGAACCTAAAGATATTGACTCTGAAGAAGCTGCCATGTTAGTTGGTATGTTTAAAAATTCAACATTATACAATCCTGTTAGAAACCCAGAAGGTGTTATAAACAGAAGAAATGTAGTGTACAAACAAATGCACCGTAATAGCCTAATAACTATTGAACAAAAAGATTCATTACAAAAACTACCTTTAAAACTAGATTTACATCCAGAAACTCATAATGCAGGTTTGGCTACTTATTTTAGAGAGCATTTAAGAAAAGAAATGAAAAGATGGATTAAAGAAAATCCGAAAAATGATGACGATGACTTTTATAACCTCTATAAAGATGGTTTAAAAATTTATGTGACTATTGACTCCAGAATGCAAGAATACGCAGAAGACGCTATGAAAAAGCACATGAAGAACTTGCAAAATGAATTGGATTCTCAAAATAAGAAAAATAAAACAGCCCCTTTTAGAGGATTAACACAAAAGGAAATAGATGTTGAGCTCACAAAAGCAATGACAAGATCTGAGCGTTATAGAGTTTATACTAAAGAACTTGGTAAATCTAAAAAGGAAGCCTTAGCTTCTTTTAATATTAAAAAAAACATGAGAGTATTCTCTTGGGATGGTGAAATTGATACTATCATGACACCTAAAGACTCTATGTTATATTACAAAAAATTCTTGCGTACTGGTGTATTGTCTATCGAGCCACAAACTGGAAACATTAAAGCATGGGTTGGAGGTATCAATCATAAGTATTTTAAATATGATCATGCTAAACAAGGAACGCGTCAGGTAGGGTCAACCTTTAAACCATTTGTATACGCTACGGCAATTGATCAATTAAAATTTTCACCATGTGATACATTACCAGATGCTTATTTTTGTATTCCAGAAGGGAGACATGGAAACCTAAAAGATTGGTGTCCAAAAAATTCTAACGGAAAATATAAAGGAATGATTTCATTAAAATCTGCCTTAGCTAATTCCGTAAACACTATATCTGCACGTTTGATGGATAAAGTTGGCCCTAAAAACGTAGTGAATATAGCGCATAGTTTAGGGGTGAAAAGTGAGATTCCAGAATTTCCTTCAATTTGTTTGGGAACCCCAGAGTTGAGTTTATATGAAATGGTAAACTCTTATAGTACCCTTGCAAACATGGGGCAATATATTAAACCAAATATCATTTCAAGAATTGAAGACAAAAACGGCATTGTATTATATCAAAACGTTCCAGAAACTAAAGATGTTTTAAGTAAAGAATCGGCCTATGTAACTGTAAAACTAATGGAAGGTGTTACCAAACATGGTTCGGGAGCAAGATTAAGAAGTGGGAAAAACACTTGGAATCCTGTATATAAAAAAGGCTTAGTAACGGGGCACCCTTACCAATTTACAAATGACATTGCTGGAAAAACAGGAACTACACAAAACAATTCAGACGGTTGGTTTATGGGTATGGTACCTAACTTAGTTACTGGTGTTTGGGTTGGCGCAGAAGATAGAGCAGTGCATTTTAACCGTACAGCTTATGGACAAGGAGCTACAATGGCCTTACCAATATGGGGACAATATATGAAGAGCTGCTACGCTAATAAAGATTTAGGTATTTCAGCTGAACCTTTTGAAAAACCTGAAAATTTAAGTATTGAAGTAGATTGTGATAAATGGGCAAAACAAAACGGTCAAGATGATGAAAATTTTGATGATGGTTTAGGTGACGGCTTATAAAAAAATAATACAATGATAAAAAAAACAGTAAAAAACGTAGCTGAAGCACTAACAGGTGTTGAAAACGGAATGACGTTGATGTTAGGTGGTTTTGGTCTTTGTGGAATACCTGAGAATAGTATTTCTGAATTAGTAAAAAAAGAAGTGAAAGAGATCACTTGTATTTCAAATAATGCAGGTGTTGATGATTTCGGATTAGGCTTATTACTTCAAAAGAAGCAAATAAAAAAAATGATTTCTTCTTATGTAGGCGAAAATGATGAATTTGAACGTCAGATGCTATCTGGTGAACTTGATGTAGAACTAACACCACAAGGAACTTTAGCTGAAAAATGTCGTGCTGCACAAGCTGGTTTTCCTGCATTTTTTACACCAGCTGGTTATGGAACTGAAGTTGCTGAAGGAAAAGAGACAAGGGAGTTTAATGGTAAAATGTATGTACTGGAAGAAGCCTTTAAAGCAGATTTTGCTATTGTAAAGGCATGGAAAGGTGATACAGCTGGAAATTTAATTTTTAAAGGAACCGCTCGTAACTTTAATCCGTGCATGTGTGGTGCAGCTAAAATTACTGTTGCAGAGGTTGAAGAGTTAGTTCCTGCAGGAGAATTAGACCCTAATCAAGTGCATGTGCCTGGAATTTTTGTACAACGAATTTTCCAAGGAACAGATTATGAAAAAAGAATTGAACAACGAACAGTAAGACAAAAAAGCTAATTATGTTAGACAAAACAGGTATAGCAAAACGTATTGCTAAAGAACTTAAAGACGGATATTTTGTAAACTTAGGAATTGGTATACCAACATTAGTTGCTAATTATATTCCTGAAGGAATTGAAGTAGAGTTTCAAAGTGAAAATGGCGTACTCGGCATGGGACCTTTCCCTTTTGACGGAGATGAAGATGCCGATATTATTAACGCTGGTAAACAGACCATAACCACCTTGCCAGGAGCAAGTTTTTTTGACTCTGCAACAAGCTTTGCCATGATTCGTGGGCAACATGTAGATTTAACCATTTTAGGCGCCATGGAAGTTTCTGAAAATGGTGATATTGCCAACTGGAAAATCCCTGGGAAAATGGTAAAAGGTATGGGAGGCGCTATGGATTTGGTAGCTTCTGCCGAAAATATTATTGTAGCAATGATGCACACAAACAAACGTGGAGAATCTAAATTACTCAAAAAATGTTCACTACCACTAACTGGTGTTGGCTGCGTGAAAAAAATAGTTACAAACTTAGCCGTTTTGGAAGTCACAGATAACGGGTTTAAACTATTAGAACGCGCCCCTGGAGTTTCAGTTGAAGACATTCAAAAAGCAACCGAAGGAACCTTAATTATAGAAGGTGACATCCCAGAAATGCAATTAGATTAAGTTCTGTATAAATTTATTAGAAAAACCGAAGTACTTTATTAAAGTTGCTTCGGTTTTTTATTTCCCCTTAGGTATAGCATCAATTAATGCTTTAGTATAATTAGTTTTCGGATTGGCGTAAATACTATCTGCCTCACCAATCTCTTCAATTTTTCCTTTATTCATAACTACTAATTGATCACTCATATATTTTACTACTGCTAAATCATGAGAAATAAAAATGTAGCTGAAGCCAAAGTTGTCTTTAAGCTCGTTTAATAAATTTAATACTTGTGCTTGCACAGAAATATCTAACGCAGATACAGACTCGTCACAAATAATTAATTTTGGATTAACAGCAATGGTCCGTGCTATTCCTATTCGTTGACGTTGACCACCAGAAAATTCATGCGGATAGCGGTAAAAATGTGCTTCCTTTAAACCAACGCGCTTAAGTAATTCTAAAGTTTTTTCTTTTCGTTCTTTATCATTTGCATACAATTTATGAACCTTCATAGGTTCCATAATAGCTTTACCAACAGGCATCCGAGGGTTTAAAGACGAATAAGGGTCTTGAAATATTAACTGAATTTCCTTCCGAAGAGCTCTGAGTTGATGTTTGGGTATCTTGGTGATATCATTCCCCTTGTAAAATATTTGTCCAGAGGTGGCTTTATCTAACTGCAAAATAGCATTCCCTAAGGTAGATTTTCCACAACCTGATTCTCCTACTAACCCTAATGTTTCGCCTTCATATAAATTAAAACTGACATTATTTACAGCTTTAAATGTGGTATCCTTACTAAACAAAAACCCTTTAGTAATATATGATTTTTCAATATTTACCACTTTTAACAGCGGCTCTGAATTATATAGGGTTTTATGATGATTCAGCCTATCTTCTAAAGAAACAACTTCATTTCGTGTCGTATCATTTAAATAATCTGAGATTGTAGGAAGTATTTTCAAACGCTGGTTGACTGATGGACGTGAGTTAATTAGTGCTTTGGTATAGTTATGTTGAGGGTTATGAAACACATCTAAAACTGTACCTTGCTCAACAATTGTTCCTTTATACATCACTACAACCCTATCGGATATTTCTGAAATTAAAGCCAAATCATGAGAAATAAAAATAATACTCATACCTGTTTCTTGCTGAATTTCTTTTAAAAGTGCTATGATTTCCTTTTGCACTGTAACATCTAATGCTGTTGTAGGTTCATCTGCAATTAAAACATCTGGTTTACATGCTATAGCCATAGCAATCATAACTCGTTGTTTTTGACCTCCAGATATTTGATGTGGATATTTACTATAAATAACCTCTGGTTCTGGAAGTTTCACTTTTTCAAATAATAACAACACCTCAGCTTTTGCCTCAGAACTAGACAAACCTATATGCAACCGAAGAATTTCCATCACTTGATTACCACATGTTAATGATGGGTTAAGTGATGTCATTGGCTCTTGAAAAATCATAGCAATTTTATTACCACGTAATTTTCTGAAGTCTTCATTTTTAAAGGTGAGTAAATTATTATTATCAAAAAGAATTTCACCAGAATTAAATATTGTTTGCTTTTTAGGCAACAACCCCAATATTGCTAATGATGACACTGATTTACCTGAACCTGACTCTCCCACAACGCCCAATATCTCATTTTCATTTAATTGATAGGACACATTAAACAGTACTTGATTGGCGGTTTCATTATTTTTAAACGAAAGTGAAAGGTTTTTAATATCAAGAATTATTTGACTCATAGGTTTCAATATACAAACAAAAATTAGTTGTTTTGTTTTTTTAAGTTATACGAATATAATATCATCCTCAGACAATAATAGCTCTCTTCTGTACTTTAAAAAAATCTGAGCAACTGCTATTGTATCTTTCTCATAATATTTTACAATTCGTTTCAAATCTTTGTCTTTATAATACACCTCAGCAACTTGACTTCCATCAATATCATCTTTTGGTGAAGGTATACCTAAAATAGTTGTTAATAATTTTAAGGACGTGTAATTTTTATAATCACCAAACTTCCACAGCTCCATGGTGTCTAAATGTGGAATTTCCCATGGCTTTTTACCAAATAAATTTAATGCATTTGGTATTTCAATAGAATGAATAACCATTCTTCTGGCAATAAACGGAAAATCAAATTCCTTTCCATTATGAGCGCATAATAAATGATGAGGCTTGTAAAAATGATTATCCAAAAGGGTTTTAAACTCTACTAAAAGCTGGTGTTCTTCTCCAGAAAAAGAGGTAACTCTAAATTGTTTTTTGTTATCATTAACAACAAAGTATCCAACAGATATACAAATGATTTTACCAAATTCTGCCCAGATACCTGCACGCTCATAAAAAGCTTCTGCAGTAACGTCTTCCTTCCTCTGGTATTGAGTTTTCTGGGTCCATAAATCTTGTACTACTGTATTTAATTCGTTAAAATTTGAATGTTCTGGAACAGTCTCTATATCTAAGAATAAAATGTTCTCAGATTTTATTTTTTGTAACATGCTATTATTATTTATGAGTTCGATTTTTAGTCTTCTCTTTATAATAGTCTTTTTGGGCAATATATATGGTTTTTGACAACTCCGCAAAAACTATTTTATTTTCACTTGTTATCGCTAGCTTTTTTTTAAAGTCAATTTCTTTATTTACTGCTAAACTTTCTTTAATTTGTATAATTTCATCTTTAGAAAACTCAAAATTAGCGTGAGCTGTTTTTCTTGCAGGTC
>CAJXHW010000052.1 GCA_913054565.1 uncultured Kordia sp.
CACAAACGGTTAGACGTCCGTCTGGATTTTATCAGCATTTAATGAATTTAGAAGAGAAACCTATTGATAAGTTACCACAATTTGCTCAGGGTTTATTGAAGGATCATAAATACTGTTTGCAAGAACTTGATGAATTAACAACAAGTGTTGCTGATCAAAAAAATAATACATTACCTGTGTCTTGGCATGGGCCAGAGCCAGGAATTGGAATTAGGTCATCTGCAAAATTATCACAAATACCATATAGTTTTGACAATTCATTACAAGCTAGTGAAGTGTTTCCTGAGGGCGAGTTAGATGCCGATTTACAACAAGTTGATTTGCGTAAAACAAACAGTTGGCGTTTGAAATTAGGGGAAATTGAAACGACAGAAATGATTGAAGTACAGTTGGTAAATGCCGTAGCTCCATTTGTACTGTGTAATCGTTTATCAAAATTGATGCGCAGTGAAAATACGGGTAAAAAACATATTATAAACGTATCTGCTATGGAAGGTAAATTTCATAGATTCTTTAAAGAAGATCGTCATCCGCACACCAATATGGCAAAAGCAGCCTTGAATATGATGACGCATACATCTGCATTAGATTTTGCAAAAGATGGTGTTTTCATGAATGCAGTAGACACTGGTTGGGTAACAGATGAAGACCCTGCAGAATTATCTAAAAAGAAGGTTGAAGTACATGATTTTCAACCACCATTAGATATCGTTGATGGTGCTGCAAGAGTTTTAGACCCGTTAATAGATGGTATAAACACAGGAAAACATTGGTGCGGGAAGTTTTTAAAAGACTATAAGCCAATTGATTGGTAGCGATAGTGAAAATAAAAAAAGCCTCTTTGATGAAATTCAAAGAGGCTTTTTTTATAACTGATTGTAATATTATAGGTTGTAAATAACCCTGAATGTTACAAAACGTGGTTGAATGTAATATTCAGAAGTATTTAAAGTATAGTCGCTTGAACTTGTATTAATTTGCGATTTTGTACCTAATAAATTACTTGCTTTTAATTCCAATTCCCACTTGCTGTCTTTATTTTTTCTGTATGCTAAAGAAGCGTTTAAAAATTCGTATGTGTTTTTAGCTCCTAAATCATTACTAAAGTTTGTATAAGTGTAATCTGTCCTAAACGTCAATACTTTCCATACTAGGGCGTCAAAATCTATTGACGGCGCTTTTGTGTATGATTTTGAACGAGAGTTACCTAAATCTGTATCTTGTATGGTGTGTCTGTAACTTAACTCTACATTAGGTGCTTTTCTGAAGTTGGTTCTAAATTGTGCTCTGTATGATTGTGTGTAGTTTTCATTTACAGATTGTCTTACACCAATAAAGTTATTGAATTTTGAATAACTAAAGTTTCCACTAGCTGTAGCTCTTAGTTTTCCAAAAGTTCTTTGAAAACGCCCACTTGCATTAACACTTTCATCAGCAAGATTTGAGTTTAAAGGCGTGTTTATTCTTATAATACCAGGTTCAGAAAAGTTACGTATACCATCAATATTTTTATTGTAGCTCACATTTGCAAACACGTTTGTATAATTAAACATGTTAAAGCTAAAATAGGTCAAATTCAAATTATGAGATAATGCGCTTTCTAGTTCTGGGTTACCAGAAAAAAAGGAGTTATAATTATTCATAACAATTCCTCTAGCTAACTTAGTAACATCAGTAAAGGCTGTACTCATACTATAATTGAAATTGATATTTTCAGATTTTTTAAGTTGAATACGCGTATTGAAATCTGGTAAAACTCTAAAGAAATTATCTTTATAAGTTGTGCCAAACTGTGTGTTTTTGGCACTATAGGCATGAGCAGAAAGTCCAGGTGTAATTGTGAATTTTCCTAATTTTAAGCGGTAGTGTAACCCTACGTAAACATCATTAAAGGTGTAGTTTATAGCATTTGTATCCAAGCCGTTATTGATTGTTGGAGTAGGGTCAAATTGATCTCCATTATCTAAAAACTGAAACAAATCAGTGTTGAATTTCTGGTTGCTATATAAGTTTCCTAAAGTCACATTAATATTACTTTTGTCATTTAAAATATTCCAGTAATCAATTTTAGCATCAACTTGATTAGATTTTACACGTTTGTCTTGCGCAATATCATAATTAACTTGTCCGTTGTCTAAACCAAGTTCTGAAGCAGTAGTACTATAGCTTGCTTTTTCTTCTAATACAGCATTATAAAATGGATCCTCATCTTCAATTAAATATTGTGTTTCTAATGAAAAGATATTTGTTTCATTTAATGTATAGTAATAGTTTAAGCTTTGGTTAATGCTATATGGATTTGATGTTTCTTCTTGATTAATAGCTCCTAAAAGTGATGATGAATAGTTTTGAAACTGTGATTCTTTTGAGGTACGCCCTAAAACTTCATAATCTAATTGATTATTGGTGTTAGGTTTGTACTTAGCGCTTAATTTTAGCATGGCTAAGTCACTCTTTTGATGCGTTTTATTTTCAGTAAATTCATCTGTATTAGGCAGGTTTAAGTCACTGTTGTAAGTAATTGTATTATTTTCCTGCATATCAATCCTACTGCTTGAAAAAATTCCAAACCCACTAATATCTAAAGATTTACTTGGAGAAAAACTAAAGTTAGCAGCCCCAAATTTAGTATTAATGTCTTTTGCTTTATTATTCTGAAGTGTTAAGAAACCTAAGTCATTATTTCCTAAGCTAATGTTAGTTCCGCTTTGTCTGCTAGGGTTTTTAAAACCACCTGTGAAGTTAAAATAATCACGACGCGTGAAGGCCACTTCACCAATATTGTTAATGTCGCCAATAATATTAACACTGTATTCCGGACTGTAATAAAATAGTTTTGGTTGTAAAATATATAGTCCATCATTCTCTGAAAAACCACCTCCAGTGGTTACTGTACCAAACCAAAAACTTTTTTTACCATCTTTTAATTTAATATTTAAAGCAATATTGTCTTGATTGTTTTGAACGCCACTTAATTGCCCAACATCTGCATGGTTTTTTAAAACCTCAATTTTATCTACTGCATTTGCTGGAATGTTTTTTGTTGCCAGTTTAGAGTCGCCATCAAAAAACTCTTTTCCTTCAACCATGACTTTACCAACAACTTTCCCTTCAACTTCCACTTGACCATCGTCATTAATTTCTACACCAGGTAGTTTTTTAAGAACATCTTCTAATTTGCGTTCAGTGCCATTTTTAAAAGAATCAGCATTATAAACTATGGTGTCTCCTTTGATAGTTACAGGCATATCATAAGTTAGTTCTACTGCATCTAACGTATTATCTTCTATTAAATAAAAGTTCTTAGATACGGAAACTTCTTTGGTGTTTATAATTTCCTCATGATTTTTCATACCTATATAACTCACTTGTAGTTTATATGTAGCATTTTTATTTAACGTTAATTTATAGCGTCCTTGATCATTCGTGATACCATAGGAATCTAGGTTTTTAGTTTCTTGATTTATGGCGATGACATTGGCTAAATCTAGCGGATTTCCAATACTATCTTTTACAATTCCTTCCACTTTAATTTGAGCAAAAGTAGAGCTAGTTACTACTAAAAGTAACGCTATTAATAGGTGTTTCATTATTGATTTGCGAGTTTTGTTTAACTATATAGATGTGCTCTAAGAAATGATTAATGACCTCCGTGTCCTCTTCCACCGCGTCTTCCGCCGTACATTTCTCTCATTTCTTCCATTTTCTTTTTTACAATATCGTTGTATTCTTTCTTAGTCACTTCTTTACCTTTTGAAGGTGCTTTTATAAGTGCTTTTTCACTAGGGTTTAAAACTATTTTCGAACACAAAATAGTTGTTTTGTCAGCGTTGATTTCTAAAATTAAACCAGGTAAACCATTATATTCTGCTGGGCCTTGACTTACTGGAATTTGCATTGTGTACCAGGCAGTGATTTCTATTTCTTTTGGTGTTTCAATTTCTGTCAATGGGTCTTTTTTAGCAATAGAATCTTTTGTTTTTGCATCATTTTTAGTTTTTTTTCTACGCATACTTTTCCAATCCATTTCATCAACTTTTTTAATTGCCGTAGCTTTAAAACACATGTACTGACCAATTTGTTTTGTTTCATTTCCCATTTTCCAAGTTAATTTTGGTAACGCATCTTTTATTAAAAACTGCTTTCCAAAGAATTCTTGGTCTTGTAATAATTCTTGAGTTTTAATGTTTTTATATTGAGGTCCAGCGGTAAAACTGCTCATCATTCCACCCCATCTGCTAGTGCCTTGTCCTGGAGCAGCAAGTTTTTCTTCTTCTTTATAAGTAGATTCTGTTTTATTGAACGATAAAACATATGTTTTTTCAAGCATACTTTTCATGCGTTCTTGCATCATTTTTTTACGTTCAGGAGATAGGTTTCCTCCGCCCCATTGGTCTAAATCAACGGTTGTTTTAGATTTGTATGTGGCTTTCCCTTGAAAGTCTTGAGCAAAAAGAGTTGCGCTAAAAAGAGCTAAAAATGTGGTTACAATAAATTTCATTTTTGATAGTTTAAAATTTGATTTTTAAATAAGACGACTTAGTTCTCTTATTGTTACATGATTAGACTACCTTTTTAGCAAAAGGTTTAATTATGAGATGATCATTTCTATCCGCCAATTATAATCTCGATGTTTTCCCCATCATCACTATTAAAACTACGTCTTTCATCCATCTCTTTTATTTTCTTTTCAATAATACTGTTGTATTTTTCTTTTGTGACTTGCTTACCATTATCTGGCTCTATAATGGCAATGTTATTTTTAGGGTTTAATACAATTTTACTGCAGATTACAGTTTCTGTACCATCATTGACTTCTAGAATTAATCCAGGTAATCCATGATAATTGCCAGGGCCATTATTTATAGGGATTGTTGGAGTATACCAAGCTGTGATTGTGATTTCTTTTCTTTTAGGTTCTTTTTCTTGTTCCGCAGCTAAATCTTTATCTCCGTTCATGCTAATGCCACTTTCAAAAATTTCAATCTCACGTTTTAAGGTTGCTTTATAACATGTGTACTCACCAATGTTTTTGGTTTCATGACCTAATTTCCAGTCTAACTTTTCTAGTTTGTCCTTAATTAGAAAAATTTTTCCAAAAACATCATTTTGGTTCGTAAATCTGTTGTCTTTTGTATTCTTATATAAAATATCTGATCCGCCAGTATTTACCATAACCATTTGCATATTTCCTAGGCCTTGGGGTTTGCTTAATTTTTCATCTTCTTTATAAATCGATTCATTTTTGTTAAAACTTAAAACAAATGTTTTTTCAAATTGTTTTTTTAGCATGTCAATCATCTTTTTATGCATATCAGATTCCATTTGTGTACTGTCTAATTTGATGTCAATTTTTCGTTTTGATTTATATATAGCTTTTCCTTGAAAATCTTGAGCGCACATTAAAGTTGTACATAATAATGCTGTAATAAGTGTAACTGTGTATTTCATAATATTCGTTTTTAATTAGTGATGGTACAAATGTCACGTGATAAACTGAGTTTTATAGTTAATGAGTGTTAACGAGTGTTAAGCGATTGGTTTTTAAGAGTTTTATAAGTTACTTTTGACTTATGAATGATTCAAAATATAGATTTTCACTTTATGTTATTATAAGTGTTATTGTAGCAACTATAAGTATACAAGCTTATTGGAATTATAAAAACTATCTCTCTAATAAAAAACAACTGATAGCAGATGTACAGGCGAGTTTGGACAATGCTGTATCGGCCTATTATTCAAATTTAGCAGAGAAGAGTACTTATAAATTCAGTTTTAAGGAAGGAGAAATCAACGAAAAAGTTATTGTAAATAACGATACTATTTACGATAGAATTTTAGGAGATATAGATTTTGTTGCATATGATACGATACTTGATTCTATACACTCTAACGATATTAAAAATATTACTGTTATTGAAAATGTAGAAGCTGATACTATAATTAAACAAACAAATGGTATAGTTACTTCAGAAGAATGGGTGGGTGATAGAAAAATTATAAAAGAAATAATGTCATCTGATTCATTAAAGAAAAAGGATTTTGAGTTGCTTACAGCTCAAGTCATGTTAAAGATTTCTAACGACACAATTGATATTAAATATATTGATACATTATTAAAAGAGGAGTTAGACAGAAAACATATAAATGTTGCATATACCCTTACTGATGTTAAAGACATAAATGATATCAACAGTACACCAATAGAAGAAAATCAAAACTTAGTAGTAGAATCTACCTCATCGTTTTTACCACAAGGGACTAGATTAAGATTACAATTTTCAAATGAAATGAGTACTGTATTAAAACGAATTTTTGTTGGCATATTAATTTCATGTTTACTTGTAGCGGCAGTAATAGCATGCTTGTTTTATTTATTGAAAATTATAAAGAATCAAAAACAATTAGCCGAAATTAAAAACGATTTTATCAGCAATATGACTCATGAGTTTAAAACGCCAATAGCAACAATTGGAGTGGCTTTAGAAGGCGTGAAAAACTTTAATAGTAATAATGATAAAGAAAAGACAAGCCAGTATGTGGATATTTCTAACCAACAATTAGCTAAGTTGAATGTGATGGTTGAAAAATTATTAGAGACCGCAACCTTAGATTCTGATACTTTAGACTTGAATCTTGAAACCTGTAATGTCTATAAATCATTAAACACACTTGTAGAAACATACCAGTTGCAAATTCATGAAAAGACAATTAATGTAGAGAGTTCTTCTAAAACTATCACGGCGTATATTGATGTGTTTCATTTTGAAAATGCCTTAAATAATTTATTGGATAATGCAGTGAAATACGGTGGAGATAAAATTAAATTAACTTTACATGAAGGTAAAAATGAAGTAGTAATTACAGTGTCAGATAATGGCACGTCATTATTGAAATCTGAAAAAGATAAAGTAATTGAAAAATTTTATCGTGTGTCTAAAGGAAACCAACACGATGTTAAAGGCTATGGGATTGGATTGTATTACGCTAAAAAAATTATCGAAAAACATAAAGGAGCAATTTATTTAGAGTTAGGGGCTAATACCACAAAATTTATAATAACAATTCCAAAACATGTCTAAATTAATATCACTATTATTAGCGGAAGACGAACCGTCTTTAGGGCGAATCATAAAAGAGAGCTTGGAGACCAGAAATTTTAAAGTTTTTTTAGCCACTAATGGTAAAGACGCATTAGAACTGTATCAGAAAGAAAAAATAGAAGTGTTAGTACTTGATGTAATGATGCCCAAAAAAGATGGATTTACTTTAGCTAAAGACATCAGGGAGACTAATACCGAAATTCCGATTATATTCTTAACAGCAAAATCGCAAACTAGTGATGTTCTTGAAGGATTTAGTGTTGGCGGCAATGATTATCTTAAGAAACCCTTTAGCATGGAAGAGCTCATCGTTAGAATCCATAATTTGTTAAATAAATCAAATACATCAAAAAAAGAGCAATTAACTCAAATAGGAACCTATAAATTCAATTTTCAGAAACAAACATTACAGTATAAAACTACTGAAAAAATGAATTTAACACATCGTGAAGCACAATTGTTATTGCAATTGTTGAAACATAAAAACCAGGTGTTAGACAGGTCGGTAGTATTAAAAGAACTTTGGGGAAATGATGATTTTTTTAATGCCAGAAGTATGGATGTGTTCATTACAAAACTGCGTAAAAAATTAAAATTAGACGCAACTATACAAATCGTCAATGTAAGAGGTTACGGCTATAAGCTTATTTGTGATTAAATTAGAGTATATTGGTGCATATTCAGGAACTTTATGACATACAAATTACTGCCGCAAATTAAAATGATATCTGACAAACAATTTGTTGGGGTATCAAAACGCATGTCTATAGTGAATGATACTACTAGAGAGTTATTCCGAACATTTATGCCTCGAAGAAAGGAAATTAAACATCTAAAGAATTCTAATGTTTTAGATTTACGGGTCTATGATGACACTTATTTTTTAAAGTTTAACCCGTCAGCAGAATTTACCAAATATGCTTTGGTAGAGTGTACAGAAATTACTGAACTCCCAAAGGGGATGGAAGTGTATGATTTTATTGGAGGTAATTACGCTGTTTTTAAACATAAAGGTATGATGTCCGATAGAAGTATCTATGATTATATTTTTAGGGACTGGTTGCTTAACTCTCAATACAATCTGGATAATAGACCGCATTTTGAGGTTTTAGGACCGAAAGCAAAACTAAATGATCCAGATTCTGAAGAAGAAATATGGGTGCCAATAACTCTAAAGTAATAGATGTGAAATGATGATAACTTTAATAAGAAAAAGTGTTTTGTTGTGTTTTTTAACTCTAGGATGGAGTATGTTTTCTCAGAAAAATGAAATGCTGAAGTTGAAAGAGATTATTAAATTGGATGCTGATAAATTTATTGGTGTAAACATGTTTGATGACCAGTTTTTTATTAAAGATAACACACTTTTTAAGCACACATCTAAAGGCAATTATTCGTACAAAAATATTCAATTAGGACACATAAAAAATGTAGGTATTGTAAACTCTTTGCAGTCATCTGTTTTTTATAAAGATTTTAATGTGTTTGTACAGTTAGATAAGAAGTTAGGAGAATTAAATACTATTGATTTTAATGTGCTGACTAGTTTTAATTCAGTTTCTTATGTTGCTATAACAAGTAACAAACGTTTATGGGTTTTTAATTCAGACACGCAACAGCTTCAGGTGTATAACCCAAAACTTGATACTGTAGATGTGTCTACAACACCAATTCAAGAGTCAATAATTAAGTTTTATAGTAATTATAATTTTTGTTGGGTGTTAAGTGATAAGAAGTTGTTGCAATATAATGTTTATGGAAACTTGTTAAATGAGTATACTTTAAATGCTTTTGAGGATTTAGTATATTACAAAGGTTTTTTTGTGTTGCGAAAAAGAAATGACTTGTTTTTACTTAATGCAGAAGAAACAGTACCACATAAAATAATCTTACCAGAAATACCTATTAAAGATTTTTCTGTAACAAATGAAACCTTGTATATTTACACCGGAAAAGAGTTACACTCTTTTGTACTTAACTTGAAACAAACAAATTAGTTATGCATGTAGCAATTGCAGGAAATATTGGCGCTGGAAAAACAACACTTACAAAATTGTTAGCAAAACATTTTAATTGGGAACCTCAATATGAAGATGTTGTTGATAATCCGTATTTGGATGATTTTTACACTAAAATGGAGCGTTGGTCATTCAACCTGCAAGTCTATTTTTTAAACTCAAGATTCAGGCAAGTTATAGAAATTAGAGAAAGTGGTCAAAACACTATTCAAGATAGAACCATTTATGAAGATGCCCATATTTTTGCACCTAACTTGCACTCAATGGGGTTGATGACTAATAGAGATTTTGAAAACTATAAATCGTTATTTGAATTGATGGAGTCTATAGTAAAAGGTCCAGATTTGTTAATCTACTTAAGAAGCTCAATACCTAATTTAGTAGGGCAAATTCATAAGCGCGGTAGAGATTATGAAAACTCAATCAGTATTGACTATTTAAGCCGTTTAAATGAACGCTATGAAGCTTGGATACACGATTATAAAGGGAAGTTACTTGTCATTGATGTTGATGCTTTGAATTTTGTTGACAATCCTGAAGATTTAGGATTAATCATTAATAAAATTGATGCCGAGTTAAACGGTTTGTTTTAAAATTCTCAAACCATGACACAAAAAAGCCCTTTAAATC
>CAJXHW010000053.1 GCA_913054565.1 uncultured Kordia sp.
TTGAGCGTTTTAAATTACGTGACGACAAATATACATTTTTATTTGATTCACCCAACACAAACAGAGATTTTTTGTCTGCTAACCCTAAAGAACTCAATAAGTTCTTGAAGTTTTTTGTGTTTGGAGTATCAAAACTTACATCTTCTAAAACAACCACATTGCTTGTTTTAGCTTTCATGCTTAATGCTGATTTTCTCGCTAAACGCTTTACATTTTTATTTAATTTGAAACCGTAGTTTCTTGGTCTTGGACCAAACATACGTCCACCACCTCTAAAAACACCAGATTTGATACTACCCGCACGAGCCGTACCAGTTCCTTTTTGTTTTTTTATTTTTCTTGTACTTCCTGCAATCTCTGCTCTTTCTTTAGCTTTATGCGTTCCTTGACGTTGGTTAGCCAAGTATTGCTTAACATCTAAATAAATAGAGTGATTATGAGGTTCTACAGCAAAAACAGAATCAGAAAGCTCTACGCTTCTCCCTGTCTCTTTTCCGTTGATATCTAAAACTGCTACTTTCATTACTTCTCAATAGTTACATAAGAGTTAGTGTGTCCAGGAATAGCTCCTTTAACAACAATTAGGTTCTTTTCAGCAACCACTTTCAAAACTCTTAAATTTTGGACTTTAATTGTATCTCCACCCATTCTTCCTGCCATCTTCATTCCTTTGAAAACTCTTGCAGGGTAAGAAGCAGCACCAATAGAACCAGGAGCTCTAAGACGGTTATGTTGACCGTGAGTCGCTTGACCTACACCACCAAAATTGTGTCTTTTTACTACACCTTGAAATCCTTTACCTTTAGAAGTTCCAGAAACATCTACGAACTCACCTTCAATAAAGTGCTCAACAGTGATAGCATCACCTAATTTATATTCTTCTTCAAATCCTTGAAATTCGACAACTTTGTACTTAGGAGAAGTTCCTGCTTTTTTAAAGTGACCATTAGCCGCTTTTGTAGCACGTTTTTCTGCCTTGTCATCGAAACCAAGTTGAAGAGCTTCATAGCCATCAACCTCATTGGTTCTGACTTGGGTAACAACGCATGGTCCAGCTTGAATAACAGTACAAGGAATGTTTTTTCCGTTCTCGTCAAATAAGCTAGTCATACCGATTTTTTTTCCGATTAACCCAGACATAATTAATTATTAATTTAAAATTTATAAATAGGAACTCAGGACACGAAATCCTGAGTTCATTTAACTCTTGTTTAGTGTTTTATCACACTTTTATTTCTACTTCCACTCCACTTGGTAATTCTAACTTCATTAACGCATCAATTGTTTTTGAAGAAGAACTATAAATGTCTAATAATCTTTTGAAAGAGCTTAATTGAAACTGCTCTCTAGATTTTTTATTTACGTGCGGAGAACGCAATACTGTAAATATTTTTTTATGAGTAGGTAAAGGAATAGGACCAACAACAACTGCGCCAGTACTCTTTACTGTTTTTACGATTTTCTCAGCAGACTTATCTACTAACATGTGATCGTAAGATTTTAATTTTATTCTAATTTTTTGACTCATTTTTCTTAAAATTAAGCGTTAGCACCTTTAGCATCAGCAATTACCTTTTCAGATATATTTGATGGTGTTTGATCATAGTGAGAAAATTCCATTGTAGATGTTGCTCTACCAGAAGATAATGTTCTTAATGATGTTACATAACCGAACATTTCCGACAAAGGAACAGTTGCTTTAACAACCTTAGATCCTGCACGGTCACCCATGTCAGAAATCTGACCTCTACGTCTATTTAAATCACCTACTATATCTCCCATGTTTTCTTCAGGAGTAAGCGCTTCTAATTTCATAATAGGCTCCATAATTACAGCTCCAGCAGCTTTTGCAGCAGCCTTATACCCTAATTTAGCTGCTAACTCGAAAGATAATGCATCCGAATCAACATCATGGAAAGAACCATCCTTTAAAGTAACTTTCATTCTATCCATTTCATATCCAGCTAACGGTCCATTATTCATAGCCATTCTGAATCCTTTTTCAACAGAAGGAATAAATTCTTTAGGAATACGTCCACCTTTAATTTCATCGATAAACTGTAATCCTTCACCAACGAAATCTTCATCAGCAGGTCCCATTTGGAATACGATATCAGCAAATTTACCACGTCCACCAGATTGTTTCTTATAAACTTCTCTGTGATCTGTAGTTCTTGTTAACGCTTCTTTGTACTCTACTTGTGGCTCACCTTCGTTAACCTCTACTTTAAACTCACGCTTTAAACGATCAACAATAATATCTAAGTGCAACTCTCCCATTCCTGAGATAATTGTTTGACCAGACACTTCATCTGTTCTAACCGTAAACGTTGGATCTTCTTCAGCTAATTTTCCTAAAGCTAAACCTAATTTTTCAACATCAGCTTTTGTTTTAGGCTCAACAGCAATACCAATTACTGGATCTGGGAAATCCATTGATTCTAATACGATAGGATTTTTCTCATCAGATAAAGTATCTCCTGTTTTGATAGATTTAAATCCAACAGCAGCACCGATATCTCCAGCCTCTATATAATCAATTGAGTTTTGCTTGTTTGCATGCATTTGATAGATACGAGAAATACGCTCTTTTTTACCCGAACGATTATTCAACACGTAAGAACCAGCATCTAAACGACCAGAATACGCTCTAAAAAACGCTAAACGCCCTACAAAAGGATCTGTAGCAATCTTAAATGCTAATGCTGCAAAAGGTTCTTTTGCATCAGGCATACGAGTTTCTTCTTTTTCTGTACTAGGGTTTGTTCCTACAATACCACCTTTATCTAAAGGAGAAGGTAAGTAACGACAAACAGCATCTAACAAAAACTGCACCCCTTTGTTTTTAAACGCAGAACCACAAATCATAGGAATGATAGACATATCCATTACAGCAGCACGAAGCGCAGCATGCACTTCTTCTTCAGTAATAGAATCCTCATCCTCCATATATTTTTCTAAAAGATTCTCATCATAAGCAGCAACCTCTTCTATAAGCTTACCTCTTAATTCTCTAGCCTCTTCTTTAAGATCTTCAGGAATCTCAATAACATCAAAAGTAGACCCTTGAGTAGCATCATGCCATACAATTGCACGGTTTTTAACTAAATCAACAATACCTTTAAAATTATCTTCATCACCAATATTCAATACAATAGGCACTGCATTAGAACCTAACATATCTTTTACTTGCTGACAAACCTCCATAAAGTTTGCACCTTGACGGTCCATTTTATTTACAAATCCAATTCTTGGAACTTTGTAATTATCAGCCAATCTCCAGTTAGTTTCAGACTGCGGTTCAACACCATCAACTGCACTAAATAAGAAAACCAACCCATCAAGAACTCTTAATGAACGGTTTACCTCTACTGTAAAATCAACGTGACCAGGAGTATCAATAATATTATAATGATATCCTTTAGTATCAGCGGTTGGCTGACCATTTTCTATAGGGAACTTCCATTCACATGTTGTAGCTGCAGACGTAATTGTAATACCACGCTCTTGCTCTTGCTCCATCCAATCCATTGTAGCAGCACCATCATGTACTTCTCCAATTTTATGAGAAACTCCTGTATAATATAATATACGCTCTGTTGTAGTGGTTTTTCCAGCATCAATATGCGCTGCAATACCAATATTTCTTGTGTATTTTAAATCTCTAGCCATGTCTTAAAATCTAAAGTGAGAGAATGCTTTATTTGCCTCTGCCATTTTATGAGTATCAACTCTTTTCTTAACAGCAGCACCTTCTTCTTTAGCCGCAGCTAAAACCTCATTTGCCAATTTTAAAGCCATAGTTTTCTCATTTCTTTTACGAGTATAACTAATTAACCATTTCATAGCCATAGAAACCTTTCTATCCGCTCTAATTGGTCTTGGAATTTGGTACGTTGCACCACCAACTCTACGACTACGTACTTCTACGTGAGGCATAACGTTTGATAACGCTTCTTTCCAGATCTCCAAAGCTGTTTTTTCTTCGTCTGTGTTTTTTTCTTCTACGATATCCATTGCATCGTAAAAAATCTTAAAAGCAACCGACTTCTTACCATCCCACATCAAGTTGTTCACAAAACGTGTTACTAACTGATCGTTAAACCTTGGATCTGGTAAAAGTGGTCTTTTTTTAGCCTTTCTTTTTCTCATGTCTTAACATTAAAGTTTTTAAAATTACTTCTTTGGGCGTTTTGCTCCATACTTAGATCTACGTTGCGTTCTTCCCTCAACACCTGCGGTGTCTAAAGCTCCACGAACAACGTGATATCTAACTCCTGGCAAATCTTTTACCCTTCCACCTCTAACTAATACTATCGAGTGCTCCTGTAAATTGTGACCCTCTCCACCGATATAAGCATTCACCTCGTTACCGTTTGTTAAACGAACCCTTGCTACCTTTCTCATTGCTGAGTTAGGTTTTTTAGGCGTCGTAGTATAAACACGAGTGCAAACACCTCTACGTTGAGGACACGAATTTAAAGCAGCCGATTTACTCTTCTTAGTTATTTTGGCTCTTCCTTTTCGTACTAATTGTGAAATTGTTGGCATACTAAATTTTTACTTAAATTTCTTTTTGTTAAAAAACCCTATTTTTAGGGTCTGCAAATGTAAGAATAAAAATCAACTAATCAAATAGCAAGTGATTAATTTTCAGTAAGATTGAAAAACTAAACAGAAAAGCTAAAAAATCAAGCGAAACTATTTAGTTTTACCACACACAATATCACCCATCAGCACATTATAAAACAAGTGATGAAAAAAAGAATATACCTATACCATATAATATACATCATTTTTTTAAGCGCATCGTTTTCACAAAACATACATTTGAAACTTAAAGGACAAGACAGTTTATCTGAAACATTCATCCAGAACATTAACTTCACAAAACAGTTTCAAAACCTAAAAACACTACAAAACGAACTTGAAAAAACAAAAAAAACACTTACAACACAAGGTTACTTCAACAGCTATATATCATCAATAAAAAAAACAAACGATAGCACATACACATCTGAAATAAAACTAAACAAACGCTTTAAACACATAAATATACACTACAATACAGAAGACATTTCAGAACAAGATCTTAGAAGCGCACTTAACTTGAACACCAAAATCACAAACA
This sequence comes from uncultured Kordia sp., assembly GCA_913054565.1. Lineage (GTDB taxonomy): Bacteria > Bacteroidota > Bacteroidia > Flavobacteriales > Flavobacteriaceae. The sequence goes on from CAJXHW010000053.1 coordinate 5,132, forward strand.
ACACTTTTCAAAGCAGCACGGAAAATCTTGAAAAAAATCTAAACAACATCATCAAACACCTATCCAACAAAGGGCAAGTATTTAGCAACTGTAGACTAACAAGTATTAGAATTAAAAACAACGAACTATCAGCCAACTTAAAACTAATTACCTCAAAAACAAATTACATTTCTGACATAAAAATTAAAGGCTACGAAAAATTTCCGCAAAAATTTATCAAACATTATTTAAGACTAAAAAAGGGACAAGAACTAAACCTGAAAGAAATTGAAGACAAATCAACCAATATTAACCATCTACGATTTTCAAACGAAATAAAAAAACCCGAAATACTATTCACAAAAGACTCTTCTGTAACCTTCATATACATCAACAAACGAAAAGCGAACTCGTTTGAAGGGTTTTTAGGTTTTTCATCAGACCCTGAAACCAACAAGTTAAACATTAACGGAAATATTGATTTAAAACTAATAAACAATCTAAATTCTGGCGAAGAACTTTATATAAAATACCAGTCTACAGAAAACGAACAAAAGAAAATACACTTAAAAACTGTAATCCCGTACGTTTTCAACAGCCCATTTAGCATTGAAGGTCAGTTTGATATATTTAAAAAAGACTCCAGCTTTACCAACAACACACAAGCACTACAATTAAAATACAATATTAACAGAAATATCAGCATTGGATCAGGAATACGTTTCAATACATCAAACACACTTACAGAAAACACATCAAGCAATTTAGATTACAAAAAAACATCTTACATTCTCAACTTCAACCACCAATCCCTCAATACAAACACAAGCCTATTCTCCACCAAAACTAAAACACAATTGGAACTAGCACTCACAAATCGCAAAACAATAACAAACAATACTCAACAACAAAACATTTTCCTTTCTAGCGAATACATATTCCAAATCAACAGAAAAAACTCATTTTATATTAAAAACGAAAGCAACTACCTAATAAGCAACAACACACTAGACAACGAACAAATTTACATTGGCGGTATAAACTCAATTCGAGGTTACCAAGAAAACAGCATCCCAAGCACAAAATACAGCGTTTTAAACACAGAATACAGAATAGAACTAAACAACACTCTTTACACACATTCCGTTATAGACTACGCCCTAACACAAAATAACAGCACAAAAAAAGCAGACAATTTGTTTGGTTTCGGATTAGGATTCGGACTAAAAACCAACAATAGCATCTTTCGTTTTATAATTGCAAACAGAAAGAACAAAAATGAGACAATAAAGTTTTCCGAATCAAAAATACACCTGAGTTTAAGCACATTATTTTAACCCACAAGCCGGATTTATTAACATTTAATTTGAAAAAAAGTGAAATTTAACAGTGTAAAAGTTGTTTTATTAACTTTTTATTATGATTTTTGGCATTGGCTAATTCAAATAAATTATAACATGAAAACAAAGTTTAATGGAATTTTAACGCTATTACTAGCGTTTGTTGTGCAACTATCGTTTGCACAGGAAAAGACAATTTCAGGTACGGTGGTAGATGAAACCAATATGCCGTTACCAGGAGCAACTGTCGTAATTAAAGGTACCACAACGGGTACTTCAACAGATTTTGATGGAAATTATTCTATCAGCGCAAATTCAGGAGATGTGCTAACGTTCTCTTATGTAGGTTATGCGGATCAAGACGCAACAGTTGGTACTGCTAACAGTATTAACATTTCTTTAGCTCCAGATGCGGAAGCTTTAGAGGCTGTTGTTGTAACAGCAATGGGTATTAAACGTAAAGAAGAGTCTATCTCATCTAGTTATGATGTAGTTGACCCTGAAGAACTAACTCAAGCTAACAACCCTGATGTTATTAAATCTCTTGCAGGTAAGGTTTCTGGTTTACAGATTAACAACACTTCAAATGGTGTTAACTCATCTTCTAGAATTGTTTTACGTGGAAGCCGTTCAATAAGTAGTGATGGTCAAGCTTTAGTTGTTATTGACAATGCGATATCAACATCAGACTTCTTAAGAACATTGCCTCCAGAATCTATTGCTACAGTTACCGTACTTAAAGGAGCACAAGGTGCAGCCTTATATGGTTCAGACGGTGTTAACGGTGCAATTATTGTTACTACTAAAGGTAGCTCTGGAAGTAAAGAAAGAATTACAGTTGAAGTATCTTCTTCTTTAGATTTTCAAGAAGTTTTTAACTTACCTGAGAGACAAACTACTTACGGACAAGGATGGCAACAAGATAACGGTTTTGATTTTGGTGACGGTAACGGAGCTTCTTACTTAATTCCTTGGGAAAATGGAGGATGGGGACCTGCTTTTAACGACCCTCGTTACGCAGGACAATCATGGCCTACTGGTTTACCACAAGCTGATGGTTCTTTCATTATGGCTCCTTGGGAGGCAAATAATGACAACATTAAAGATTTCTTTAAAACCGGTACTGTTTTTCAAAACAATATAGCTGTAACTTTAGGGGCTCAGGATTCTTATGTAAAGCTTAACGTAGGAAAACTAAACTCTAATTTCGTAGTAGAAGGAGATAAAATGGACAGAACTACAGTTGGTATAAAAGCTGGTAAAACTGTAGGGAAATTATCTGTTAATGCACAAGTAAACTATGTGACAGAAAAAGTTAATGAAAGTGCTCCTGGTTTATACGAAGATTTATTACAAACCGCTACAAACATACCTGTAGATCAATTCTCTGGAGGACTTAATGAGCACCACTGGACAGCTTATTACAAGAGTCCATACTGGAAAAGAGATAACATACGTAACGATTCTAGAAGAGATTACTTCTCTGGTCAATTTGACGCTACTTATAGATTTAATGACCACATTAGTGCTTCAATAAGACCAAATGTGCGTGTTAGAGCTGGAGAAAGTCAATCATACGGAAACGCTTGGGATCAATTAGGTTATGACTATACAGACGCTTTCACTAATGCTGGGTATTCTTATTACGGTAGTAATTCTGAAACATATGCTTCTTTAAGTGGTGGTACAGCAATCAATTCATATTTCTATGGAAGCCAAAACTCACTTAGAAACATTTACAATGACTTGTTAATCAACTTTGACTATGATTTAACTGAAGACCTAACATTTAGTGGTCTTATTGGTAATAACATTAGAGATAATAAATATAGAAGAACTCAACAAGGAGGTACAAATTTAGAAATACCAGGATGGTACCACATCAATAATGTATTAAACCCTGATGGAGCTGCTTCTTTAGACAACAGAACTACAAGAAATAGATCTTATGCCTTTTTTGCGAACGCAGATTTTAACTATAAAGACTATTTATTTTTAAACTTAACATCTCGTTATGAGAAAACTTCTGTTGTAAATGACGGATTCTTTTATCCAAGTGCTGGTATATCATTTGTGCCTACAAAAGCATTTTCAAGCTTAGCAGGTAATAAGGTTTTAAGTAATGCAAAAGTATATTTTAACGCTGTAAAGGTAGGTAATGTTGGTCCTGTTGGTACATATGACACATTCCAAAGCCCTAACGTAGCTCCAGGATTCCCTTTCGGAGATATAGCTGGTTTTGAAATAGACCGAGTTCCAACAGAGGCAGATGTTGACCCAGAATTTGTAACTTCTTATGAAGGAGGTGTAAACCTAGAATTCTTTAAAAGAAGAATTACTTTAGATGCTACTTACTACACACAAGAAACAACAGATTTAATTACAGCAAGTACATCTTCTACTGGAAGTGGGCTTGTACGTAGCCAGTCAAATGTTGGAAACTTAACTAATAAAGGTTTTGAAGTTGATTTAGGTCTTACTCCTTTAAAAACAGATAATTTTGAATGGAATGTTGGTGTAAACTATGCAGCACAAAAAAGTGTTATTAATTCATTAACTCAAGATGTTAAAAGCGTTAACTTACTAGGTAATGGATGGATTGGTATTTTTGCTGAAGAAGGAGAAGAATTTCCTTTAATTAAAGGTACAGTTTATGAAAGAGATCCAAACGGAAATATTATTGTTGATGCTAATGGTACTCCTTTAAGATCAAGTGAATTTAAAAAATTAGGTAAAGCTACGCCTGATTATATTTTAGGATTTAATACTGCTGTAACGTACAAAGGACTTAGATTAAGTGCTATAGCAGATTACAGAACTGGTCATCAATTTTACTCTGGTTCTAAAAGAGAAATGTTATGGTCAGGTCACACACAGGAATCTGCTGAATTTGATAGAGATTTAGGATATGTAATTCCTGGTTCTGTACAAGAAACATCTCCTGGAGTATTTACACCTAACACTCAAGCTGTAGAAGGTGGTGGATATAGTGGTGTAATTGATTATTATTCAAATATTGCTTCACAAACAGGTGAAGGTTTAGTATTAGATGCAACTGCATTTAAAATTAGAGAGGTAGCTTTAAGTTATTCATTACCAGAAAAAGCTATTAAATCAATTGGTTTAAACTCTTTAATATTTGGTGTATCTGCAAGAAACTTGTATTCTTCTTTTGCTGCTGAAAACCAAAACTTTTCTGATCCAGAATCATCAAACAACTCAGGTTCTGCACAAGGTATATCTAGTGTTGGAAGATACCCTTCTACAAGAAC
>CAJXHW010000054.1 GCA_913054565.1 uncultured Kordia sp.
ATATAAGCCGGTAATAGATTGACTTTTATAGTTAGATGATTATGGAAATTACACATATAATAAAGAGAGATTATGAAACAAGTGAGTTTGTTTTAAATAAAATCACAAACGCCATTGAAAAGGCAATGATATCTGTTGGAAATGGAAGCAGAAGTGATGCTGAAATGATTTCTCAAAATGTATTAAAAGCACTTTTAGAAAGAAAAGAGAGTCATGTAAATTACATTCCTAATGTAGAACAAGTTCAAGATATTGTTGAGGATACCTTAATGCATAGTGCATTTCCAAATGTAGCTAAAGCTTATATATTATATAGAAATGAACAAGCGCGAAATAGAGCAACAAATATCTTTGAAAAGCGTATTAATTTAAAACCATATGAATACCCACAATTAAATGATTATGTAGATGCGATAAGACATTCTTATTGGATTCATACAGAGTTTAATTACACTAGTGATATTCAAGATTTTAAAACTGGTCTAAATGATGTTGAGCGAAGTGCTATAAAAAACACAATGCTAGCTATTTCTCAAATTGAAGTTGCGGTAAAAACTTTTTGGGGAGATATTTATAATAAAATGCCTAAGCCAGAAATAGGTTCAGTAGGAGCAACATTTGCAGAGAGTGAAGTGCGTCACCATGATGCCTATTCTCATTTATTAGAGATTTTAGGCTTAAACAATGAGTTTAAAAGCTTAAAGAAGAAGCCTGTAATAATGAGGCGTGTTCATTATTTAGAAACCGCAGTAAAGAACGCGAAAAGTGAAGATAATAAAGAGTTTGCAGAGTCAATATTATTGTTTTCTTTGTTTATTGAGCATGTGTCTTTATTCTCTCAGTTTTTAATAATCATGGCCTTTAATAAGTATAAAAATGTGTTAAAGGGTATTTCTAATGTTGTAGAGGCAACATCTAAAGAAGAGCAAATACACGGTGATTTTGGTATTGATGTTATTAAAATTATCAAACAAGAAAACCCAACATGGTTTAATAAAGAATACGAGTTGCTAACTCAAGAACTTTGTAGAGAAGCCTTTGAAGCAGAAAGTAAAATTATCGATTGGATTTTTGAAGATGGAGAGTTAGATTTTTTACCAAAAGCAGTTATTAACGAGTTTATTAAAAACAGATTTAACAAATCATTAGAAAGTATCAACATCGGAAAAGTATTCGATATAGATGAAAAATTAGTATCAGAAACAGAGTGGTTTGACGATGAGATTATTGGGACAAAACATGGAGATTTCTTCGTGAAAAGATCTATCGCCTACACTAAAAGAAGTAAAAGTATAACCAGTGACGACCTATTTTAATATGAACAAAGACGTACTAACCAACCAGAAAGAAAACCAAAATTTAACTGAACAAGATAAATTGGTAGAAGCAAGAAAAGCAGCTATAAAAGCTGAAAAAACAAACCGTCAGCCGGAAATTAAATGGTTAACTGATAACAGCCGTAAGTTTTTAGAATCTGGTTACCTTACAGAAGGTGTAACACCAGAAGCAAGAATTAGAGAGATTGCTGATAATGCTGAAAAAATTCTGAAAATTGATGGTTTTTCTGATAAGTTTTACGGCTATATGGCAGAAGGGTACTACTCTTTAGCATCGCCAGTATGGTCTAATTTTGGGAAACAAAGAGGGTTGCCAATAAGTTGTTTTGGGTCACATATTGCCGATGATATGGGGGATATTTTATTTACTCAATCAGAAGTTGGTATGATGTCGAAATTAGGTGGTGGGACATCTGGTTATTTTGGTAAGCTACGTCATAGAGGTGCACCGGTTAAAAACAACGGAAAATCTTCAGGTGCTGTACATATTATGCAGCTGTTTGAAAAAATGGTTGATGTGGTAAGTCAAGGTTCTGTAAGAAGAGGTCGTTTTGCACCATACTTGCCAATAGATCATCCAGATGTTATGGAGTTTCTTGAAATTGGTTCAGAAGGAAACCCTATTCAAGAGTTAACACATGGTGTAACTGTGAGTGACAAATGGATGGAAGAGATGAGAGATGGTGATGTTGAAAAACGTACTATCTGGGCTAAAGTGTTACAATCAAGATCTGAAGTAGGGTATCCGTATATCTTGTTTAGAGATAACGTTAATAACAATGCTGCAGACGTTTATAAGGATAAAAACTTAGAAATATACGCAAGTAATTTGTGTACAGAAATTATGTTGCCATCAAATGAAAATTGGTCATTTGTATGCTGTTTGTCATCTATAAACTTATTGCATTATGATAAGTGGAAAGATACGGATGCTGTAGAAACACTAACGTATTTCCTTGATGCTGTAATGGAGGAGTTCATTACAAAATTAGAAGTGTTTAGAGATTCTGACGACCGTGATGATAAGTTGACTTTTGACTTTATGGAGAAGGCGTATAATTTTGCAAAAGAAAATCGCGCATTAGGGTTAGGAGCATTAGGATGGCATTCATTATTGCAATCGAAAATGCTATCATTTGATAGTCAAGAAGCATTCAACTTAAACTCTGAAATTTTTAAAGCTATAAAAGACAAGTCTTACAAAGCATCTGAAGAATTAGCATCATTATATGGTGAACCAGAAGTTTTAAAAGGCTACGGGCGTAGAAATACAACATTAAATGCTGTGGCGCCAACAACATCATCTGCGTTTATTTTAGGACAAGTGTCTCAAGGTATTGAGCCAATTTGGTCTAACAGTTATGTAAAAGATATTGCTAAAATTAAAACAACAATTAAGAACCCGTTCTTGGTAAAGTTGTTAGAAGAAAAAGGACAAAACACAAACGATGTTTGGAGAAGTATTCGTGATTATGATGGTTCTGTTCAGCATTTAGACTTTCTTACTGAAAACGAAAAGGATGTGTTTAAAACATATCCTGAAATTGATCAGATGACTGTTATTTATCAAGCTGCTAACAGGCAAAACCATATTGATCAAGGACAATCTATAAATGTAATGGTGCACCCTGATATGCCAACGAAAGATTTGAATAATATTTATATGACTGCTTGGAAATTAGGAATCAAATCAATGTACTATCAGCACAGTATGAATGCTGCTCAGAAATTCAAGCAAAAGAAAGAATGCACAAGTTGCGAAGGCTAGTAAAACTCTTGTGTTAATTAATAAAAGGCGCTGTAATTAAACTAATTACAGCGCCTTTTATTTTAAAAAGATGTTAAATATTTTCAATCAATGTCATAATTTATTCGTAAATTAATGCTGATAATCAATATGTTATAGTTATGAAATCAAATGCACTTTATGTTAAATACGGCTTGTTAATAGCAGCAGCTCTTATCGCTTATTTCTTAATTATTAGACTTTTTGAATTGCATGACAACCATTGGTTAAGGATATTGAATGGAGTTATTGTAGCGTACGGTATATATGCTGTTATAAAGCAAAAGAAATCTTTAGATGGTGATAAGTTTGAGTATTTCTCAGGTTTTGGCGTGGGCATACTTACAGGAGTTATTGCTACAATAGTATTTGTAGTTTTTATGGGAGTATATCTATTTCATATAGAGCCTCAATTTGCAGAACGCTTATTAAAACATATAGCAGGATCAATGGGTGGAGCTGAGATTTTGTTGCTAATATTAGGTATAGAAGGTGTTAGTTCATCAGTGATTTTGTCACTAACATTTATGCAAAAATTTAAAATATCAAGAAATATTAAAGACAAACCAATAACAGCTTAGTACTAATTTAAAAAAGCCAATTCATAAACTATGAATTGGCTTTTTTTATAATACAAGGAGTAAATTTTGTTTTATCGTAAAGTATTAAAATTTACAGCTTTATAATCTCCGTTTGCAATAACACGTTTTGTTAATACATCTGTGTTAACTTGAGCTACATCATATTCTACAATTGCAGTTTTAGTTTCAAAATCAACAGTTGCAGTTTTAATTCCTTCCATGTTGTTTAAGCTTTTTTCAATTTTTGCGGCACACCCGACAGCACATGTCATTCCTTCAACATTAAATTTAACTTTAGCGAGAGTAGCATTTTCAGAAATTTCTTTTTTTGTAGTAGTTTCAGTTGTATTAATGGTTACAACTTCAGTATTATTTTGTTCTTTTTTACAAGAAAATGAAGCAATTAGCATAAATCCAATAGCTATAAATTTTAAAGTTTTCATTTCGTTAGGTTTTAATTGAAGTACAAATTTACGAAAACTACCAGATTATTCTGTTTAAATCTTCATTTTTGCAGTATGGATAATAAAAAATTAAAGTGGCTATTTCTTATTGTGCTTTCCGTTGTTTGGGGAAGCTCATTCATTTTAATAAAAAAAGGATTGATTGGTCTTACAGCCTAACAGCTAGGATCTTTGAGAATAATATTTACGGCATTTTTCTTGTTGATAATTGGGTATAAAAGTTTAAGAAAAATAAATAAAGTACACTATAAACCTATTGTTGCTTCTGCATTTTTAGGAACATTTTTTCCAGTGTACTTTTTTGCTTTAGCAGAAACTGAAATAGATAGTGCTATTGCTTCAATTTTAAATTCGTTAACCCCTTTAAATACCTTAATTTTTGGTTACTTTTTCTTTAAATCTATCTTTAATAAACAACAACTTATAGGTGTTGTTGTTGGTTTTTTGGGAACTTTATTGCTTATAATAAGTGGAGCCGATTTAAATCCGAATCAGAATTACATGTTTAGTATTTTTGTAATATTAGCTTCTGTATGTTATGCATTTAATGTGAATATTATTAAACTACATTTGCAAAAATTAAATGCTACGAGTATAACAACAGGTAGCTTTGTTATAATAACAATTCCGGCATTAATAGTTTTAATTTGTACAGGTTTTTTTAATAAAGAAACATTACAATCGCCAGTTGTACACCAATCAATACTCTATATTATTGTGTTGTCTGTTGTAGGAACAGGAATAGCTAAAATATGTTTTAATAGATTGGTGCAGTTGTCAACGCCAATATTTTCATCATCTGTAACTTATGTTATTCCTATTGTCGCATTGATTTGGGGTTTTTTGGATGGTGAAAAAATGAACTTGTTGCAATTGGTAGCTGCTGTAATAATACTAATTGGGGTATTTTTAGCTAACCGTAAGGCATAAAAAAGTCGGAACTGTTACATTCCGACTTTCTGTTATTATAAGTTGTAAAATGTTATTTAAAATCCGCTTCAGTAACGTTTTCGTTAACCTTAGCTGCTTTAAAAATCATTCCATAAGTTTGTGGCCCTTGTTTAATAGTCATACTAAATGGAAATTGAATTCCTTTTGAAGGGGTGTAGTTTCCGTATTCTTGAACTATAGAAATTGATTGACCTTGAACTTTTTTAGATGTTTCTGTTTTAACTAGGTACCCTGTTTTTACGTCATAAAATCTAAATTCTGGTTCACCTGTTCCTACAACTTTAAGTTTATAAGCATCTTCACCTTTTATAGATGTCATGCTTTCTAAAGTAATCTTTGACATATCTAAAGATAATTCTTCAAATAGAACATTTTTAGTTTTTGCTTCAGCAACTTCCTGTTCTGTCATTTGTTTTTGTTGCCCCATTTGAGCAGCATAACCACTTTTACCATTAAAAACTTGTTTCATGATAACCCCCATTTGTGGGTGAGAAACTTCAGTTAAAGTTTTGTTTGGTGTCATTTTTTTCATTTCAATAGCCATGGTCTGTCCCATCGTATTCATGTCTCCGGATAGCGTTACAGATTTAACTTTTTCTACAGCGTCTTTACCACCAATAGCTTTAAAATAATTGTTAATAATAGACTGAGCAGTTACACCATCTGGTATTGGTTTAGAAAACACAGGTTTTTCAGTTGGGTTACCATACTTATCAAAATACTTAACAGGCATTTTTTTACCATTGTAAGTCATTTTTTCTAAGCTTTCTACAACATCACTACCTTTTCCTGCAATAACAACTCTTGCGTTATTTGCTAAAAAGTATTTATTAGCTACGCGTTTAACATCAGCAATTGTTACTGCATTAATTTTCTCTAAGAAAGTTTCGTAAAAGTTATCAGGTAAACTGTTTAATTCTGTATTTAGAGCATAACGTGCAATTGTTTGAGGTTTTTCCATGGCTAAAACGAAATCACCTAAATATTTTGCTTTTACATTTTTCAATTGCTCAATAGTAACATCTTTAGTACGGATGTTGTTCATTTCTTTTAAAGTCTCTACTACAGCACTATCAGTCACAGCGTTTCTAACACTAGTAGAGGCTGAAAATAATGCTTGAGAGTTTCTGTCTGCAGATAATGAAGAACGAGCACCGTATGTCCAACCATTAGCTTCTCTTAAGTTTAAGTTTAACATGCTGCTAAAACCACCACCATAAATTTTATTCGCAATTAATGCGGCATGGTAATCGTCATCGTTCATTTTAAATTCAACGGTGTTTACTACGGATATTTCAGATTGAACAGCATCTGGCATGTCTACAAAGTTAACTTGAGTGTACTGTACATTTTTAGCATTTGGAATGCTTACTGATGGTGCTAGACCTTTTCTCCATTTGTTAAAATTCTTTTTAACAGCTTTTTTAACGTCTTTAAAATCAATATCTCCTATAACTACTAAATAAGCGTTGTCTGGCACAAAGTAGTTTTGGTAGAATCTGTTAACGTCTGCTAATGTAACATTAGAAACAGTTTCTTTAGAAACATATTCACCATAAGGGTGGTTTTTACCATATGCTAATAAATATTTTACTCTATTGGCAGCTGCTTTTACGTTTTTTTCTTCAGATTTAATACCCTCAAGAGTTTTCTCTTTTTCTTTGTCAAACTCTTCTTGTGTAAAATTAGGATTGATTGCTGCATCAGCCATTAATTCTACTATACGGTTAAAGTATTTAGAAAGACCGCTAGCAAAACCGCCATTTGCACTTAGGTTTACGTTAGCCCCCATGTAATCAACTTCTTCATTAAATACATCTTTAGAAATGGCTTTAGAACCTTTTCCTAACATAGCTCCTGTTAAATCTGAAATTCCAGCTTTATCGCCATCAAGAACCGGAGGGTTGTCTAAGCGTAAACTAATTGATACACGTGGTAATTTATGATTTTCAACAACCATTACTTTTAATCCATTAGATAAAGTAAATGACTGAGGTTTTCCAATATTTATTTTCGGAGCTGGTCCAGGAGTAGGTTGTTTACTTCTGTCTACTTGTCCTTGCATTGTTAATATACCCATAAAAACTAATGCTATAAGTGATAAAATCTTTGTTTTCATTATGATTTTTCGTTTTTAGGTTCTTCCTTAGGAAGGTATTCTAATAGAACACGTTGATTAGGGTTTAAGTATTTTTTCGCAACATTTTTGATCTCTTCTCTTGTTACAGATTTGTAGATTTCAATTTCGTTGTTAATCAGGTTGATGTCTCCATAAAGCATGTAATATTTTGCTAATGAGTTTGCAATACCTTCAATACTAGAGTTCGCATTTACAAATTGATTTTCATATTTGTTTTGTAATTTTTCAAATTCTCTTTCAGAAATTAACTCATTTTGAATTTTTACAATTTCGTCATCAATTTCTTTAACTAAATCTTCAAGTTTTGTGTCACCTAAAGGCAAACCGTAAGTTAGGTACATACCATAATCTTCTTGGCTTACATTAAAGGCTCCAACTTGTAAAGCCATTTTCTTTTCGTCAACTAATTTTTTGTATAAACGAGAACTTTTCCCATCACTTAAAACAGTAGAAATCATGTTTAAAACATAGGCATCTCTAGTTTTCATTGATGGTGTTCTGTATGCTGCTACAATAGCAGGAATTTGAATGTTTGGATCGTTATATTTAGCCTTAATTTCCTTTGTAATAGGCTCTTCTTTAATAGCTACTCTTTTAACTTCAGCTTTCTTTGGGATTGGCCCAAAATAAGCTTCAATCATTTTCTTTGTTTTTGCTATGTCAAGATCACCTGCAACAACCAATACTGCATTGTTAGGTGCGTAATAGGTATCGTTGAATGCTTGGAATTCTTCTAAGGTTGCAGCGTCTAAATGATCCATAGATCCAATAGTTGCCCAACGGTATGGGTGTTTTGTGAATAGTGATTTTTTAATTTCAGCTAAAAAACTTCCGTAAGGTGAATTATCTACACGTAGTCTTTTTTCTTCTTTTACAACCTCATTTTGAGTGTCGACACCAGTTTGATCAATGACCGGGTGTAACATTCTTTCAGACTCCATCCATAATCCAACTTCTAAACTATTTGAAGGGAAAACTTCATAGTAATATGTTCTGTCATCTGTAGTATTAGCATTGTTGCTACCTCCGTTTGATGTAACAATTTCAAACCATTTACCTTTACCAATATTTTTGGTTCCTTCAAATAATAAATGTTCAAAAAAGTGAGCAAAACCAGTTCGTTCTGGGTTTTCATCTTTTGCTCCAACATGATACATTACAGATGTTGTTACAACTGGAGCAGAATTGTCTTGGTGTAAAACAACATGCAGTCCATTGTTTAAGTCGTACTCTTCAAAAGTTACTTTTTGCGCCATAATAGATACAGGTAAAAGTAATGAAGCGAGATAAATTACGTGTTTCTTCATTAGTGTTATAATTAATTAAAAGTTGTTAGATATGACGCTCAAAACTTATGTTTGTTACATCAAATACGCACAAATATAATAAAGATATTACAGGTAAAGAATTGTTGTTAATGCTAATCTGAATGTGTATCTTCGTTTGATATGAAAACACTATTATTTTATATATTTTTATTCTTATTTGGAAGTTTGTTTTCACAAGAAACACCAAGTGATAATGAAGAAGTCATAAACCCTAAATATCGTGAAGATCAATTTTATGTTGGAGTTACGTATAATTTTTTAGAAAACAAACCCTCAGGGATGTCTCAACAAGGTTTGTCTGGAGGGTTGCATTTAGGGTTTATTAGAGATTTTCCTATTAATGAGAATAGAAATGTTGCCTTTGGGATAGGATTAGGTTACTCTAACAATTCATACAACCATAATTTATATATTAAAGAAGAGGATAACTCGGTAACTTATCAAATATTAGATAATAGTGTTGTGGGATATCAAAAAAGCAAGCTAAATATTCATGTATTAGAAGTTCCAGTGCAGTTCAGATGGCGAACTTCTACGGCAAAAACATATAAATTTTGGCGTGTATATACTGGGGTTAAGTTTGGGTATGTTTTTAATAGTATTGTGAAATATAAAGGTGGGTTGGGTGATTTTAAACAAAAAAACACACCGCATTTAAATAGAATAAAAACAACAGCAGATATTAGTTTTGGTTGGAATACATGGAATTTTCATATTGCCTACGGATTAAATAAGTTGTTTTCAAATGAGGCTAAAGTTAATGGTGAAGCTATAGATATTACCGAAATTAAATTCGGGTTAATGTTTTATATGTTCTAAATCCAATAGGACATGAGTATAAACTGAGGTGTTAGTCCCATAAAAAAGCCAATAAGTAATTCTTGTGTTGTATGAGCTTTCAAATGCAGTCTTGAGGTTGCAATTAGTCCGTTGCAAAGCAACAATCCTCCAATTAAAAAAATCATATTTAACTGGTAGTGTATGCTTAATGCAACAACAAACATGGTTAAGCCACTAATTGCTGCGGAATGGAGGCTAGCTTTATAATTAAAATAACTTAGTGCTAAAAAAATTATAGCAGTAAAGCTTATCCCAGCAAAAAAATAATGTAACTCAGGTTC
>CAJXHW010000055.1 GCA_913054565.1 uncultured Kordia sp.
ACTATATTGCCGTAAGATATTTTATAATGGAAGTACAGGAGTCAAATGTAATAATGTTTTTTATAGGAGTATTTACAGTATGCTTAGTGCTGTTTATTGTTTATCTTTTTTTTAAAATGTTAGATTATCTATATCTAAGTTGGTTTAAAAAGCCAGCATGGGTTCATTTTTACTTAAAAAAGAAAGAACTTACTGTTGATCAAAAATATATTTTACGACAGAACTTTAAGTTCTATAATCGTCTCTCAGGTAAAGATCAAAAGCGGTTTGAGCATCGATTACATCGTTTTTTAACTAATAAAAATTTTATATCTAGGGATGGTGTTGAATTAAATGATGTTAAAAAAGTGCTGATTTCAGCAACAGCGATAATGTTAACTTTTGGTATGCGAAAATATCTGTTGCCAATTGTAGAACGAATAATTGTTTATCCTGAAAAATTCTATTCTACAATTGATGAGCGTTATCATAAAGGAGAATTTAACCCAAGATTAAAAGCCTTAGTCTTGTCATGGAAAGATTTTGAAGAAGGTTTTAAAATTGATAATGATAATTTGAACTTAGGAATACATGAATTTACACATGCTATTCATTTAAATAGCATACGTAAAAGTGATACCGCTTCAGTAGTTTTTTCCGATGGCTTTTCAGAGTTGATTAGCTTGTTACGAAAAGATCTTGAGGTAGGTAAATTACAAGATTCAGGATTTATAAGAGATTATGGGTTTACCAATGAGTTTGAATTCTTAGCTGTTGTGGTTGAAAACTTTATAGAATCGCCTAATGAGTTTAAGAGCCAATTCCCAAAATTATATAAAAAAATCCAGCAAATGTTTAATTTCAGATTTGCTGGATATTGACTCTATTGTAACTTTTTGATTAGGAGTTTGCTACCTTCTTCAGTTCTTTTATAGTGTTTAGTTGATGTTCAGATTTGAAAACATGACTACCTGCTACAAATACATTAGCACCTGCCTCAGCTAATTGTTTAATGTTTTTATCAGTTACACCACCATCAATTTCTATAAGCGTATCTAAACCTTGTTCGTCAATCATTTGTCGTAACTTTGCAACTCTTTTATAAGTAATATCTTCAAATTTCTGACCTCCAAACCCTGGGTTAATTGACATTAATAATACCATATAACATTCAGGTAATATGTCTTCTAAAACAGAAATAGGTGTCGTTAAATTAAGTACAATTCCTGCTTTACAGCCTACGTCTTTAATTTGTCTTAGTGTTCTGTGCAGGTGTACAGTAGATTCATAGTGTACTGTAATGATATCTGCACCAACTTTTGCAAATTCTTCAATATAACGTTCGGGCTTTTCAATCATTAAATGTACATCTAATGGTTTAGTGGCGTGTTTTTTTATAGCTTGAATGACTGGCATTCCATAAGAAATATTTGGTACAAAATGCCCGTCCATAACATCTATATGAAACCAATCAGCATCACTAGCGTTAACCATTTCTGTATCACGTTGCAAATTCCCGAAATCTGCAGCAAGCATTGAGGGTGCAATTAATTTTGTGTTCATGTTGTTGTGTTGTTTTGTACTACAAATGTAATGGTTTTAAACAAAAAAAACTCCGGTAATCAGCCGGAGTTTCATCATCAATCAAAAAACGAACAGTTTAATGTTAGCTTACGCCAACATACTAATACTGTCGTTACCGTTATTAGGAGTTTATCCTAAATATGTTTTTAATATTTTACTTCTAGACGTGTGTTTTAAACGTCTGATTGCTTTTTCTTTTATTTGACGTACACGTTCTCTTGTTAAATCAAACGTTTCGCCAATTTCTTCAAGAGTCATTGGGTGCTAGTCACCTAAACCAAAGTATAAGCTAATAACATCGGCTTCACGTGGTGTTAATGTTTGTAAGGCTCTTGTGATTTCGGTTCTTAATGACTCGTGTAATAATGTACGGTCAGGATTTGGTGACTCTCCTGAACGCAATACGTCATATAAATTAGAATCTTCTCCTTCTACCAATGGTGCATCCATAGAGACATGACGACCAGAATTTTTCATTGATTCCTTAACGTCATTAATTGTCATATCTAGCTCTTTTGCAATTTCTTCTGCAGAAGGAATGCGCTCATGAGCTTGCTCTAAAAAGGCATAAGTTTTATTAATTTTATTAATAGAACCAATTTTATTTAAAGGTAAACGTACAATTCTTGATTGTTCTGCTAATGCTTGTAAGATAGATTGACGAATCCACCAAACAGCATACGATATAAATTTAAAACCACGTGTTTCATCAAAACGTTGTGCGGCTTTAATTAACCCTAAATTACCTTCATTAATTAAATCTGGTAATGTAAGTCCTTGGTTTTGGTATTGTTTAGCAACAGAAACTACAAAACGTAAATTTGCTTTTGTTAATTTTTCTAAAGCAATTTGATCACCAGCTTTAATACGTTGCGCTAACTCTACTTCTTCATCAGCAGTAATTAAGTCAACCTTTCCTATTTCTTGTAAATATTTGTCTAAAGATGCGGTTTCTCTGTTAGTAACCTGCTTGGTGATTTTTAGTTGTCTCATGTATTGTCCTCCTGATTATTTAGATGTTGTTGTGCCTACGCATTAAGTTATACGTTCAATTAGTTGTTTTTGTTACAAAAAAGATGAGTTATATTTTAAATTTAATGTAAGTGGTTGTTTTATAGGGTATTATTTTTAATAAAAAAAGCACCACATTAAAAATGTGATGCTTTTTGATAGTTACTTATTTTAAAAACTAGTCTTCTTTTTTAAGAGCTGGTTTTTTGTCTTCTCTAGGAGGCCTAGGTAATAAGGCCTTTTTAGAAACTTTTTCTTTTCTTGTTTTCGGATCTCTACCAAAATACTTAACGTCAAAAACATCTCCCATGTTTACAACATCAGATACATTTTCTGTGCGTGACCATGCTAATTCACTAACATGTAAAAGCACTTCATTTCCTGGAGCTTCTGTGTATTCTACAACAGCACCAAAGTCAAGCATTTTAATAACTTTTACTTCATAAACACTACCAACTTTTGGCTTGAATGTGATAGAGTCAATTTTAGCTAAAACAGCATCAATTCCTTCTTGTCCTGTTCCTAAAATTTCAACAATTCCTTCTTCAGTTACGGGGTCTTCATTTATTACAATTGTACATCCAGTTTCTTTTTGTAATTCTTGAATTACTTTTCCACCTGGTCCGATTAATGCACCAATAAATTCATTTGCAATTGTTCTCGTAACCATTTTTGGAGCGTGAGATTTCACATCAGAATTAGGTTTTGCAATTGTATCGGTTAATTTGCTTAGGATGTGTAAACGGCCTTCTCTTGCTTGTTTTAGGGCATTTACTAAAATTTCGTAAGACAATCCTTTTACTTTAATATCCATCTGACATGCAGTAATACCGTCAGCAGTACCAGTAACTTTAAAATCCATGTCTCCTAAGTGATCTTCATCTCCTAAAATATCAGATAATACAGCATAACGATCGCCATCAGAAATTAATCCCATAGCGATACCTGAAACTGGTTTTTTCATTTCAATACCTGCATCCATCATTGCCATTGTACCTGCACAAACTGTAGCCATTGAAGATGAACCGTTAGATTCTAATACTTCAGATACAACTCTTACAGTGTAAGGACAATTATCAGGAACCATTCCTTTTAATGCACGTTGTGCTAAGTTACCATGACCAACTTCTCTACGAGAAGTTCCTCTTAGTGGTCTAGCTTCTCCTGTACAAAATGGAGGAAAGTTATAGTGTAAATAGAATGTTTCTTCACCTTGGTGAGTTGGCATGTCTATTTGGTTTGCCTCTCTAGATGTTCCTAAAGTTACAGTTGCTAATGCTTGAGTTTCCCCTCTTGTAAATATTGAAGATCCATGAGTTGATGGTAAGTAATCTACCTCACACCAAATTGGTCTAATATCTGTAGTTTTACGTCCGTCTAAACGCAATCCTTCAGCTAAAGTTAATTCTCTAACAGCATTCTTTTGTGCTTTGTTGAAGTATTTACCAACTAAATCACCATATTCTGCTAACTCTTCTTCAGTAAATGAAGCAATAATTTCTTCTTTTACTTCAGAGAATGCAGCTGAACGTTCTGCTTTTGAAGTTCCTTTTTTAGCAATAGCATAACATTTGTCATACGCAAGATTATGGATTTTCTCAGCTAATTCATCGTTAGATGCTTCGGCTTCATATTCACGAGTTTCTTTTTTTCCAAAAGCTTCAGCTAAACGTACTTGAGCAGCACATTGAACTTTAATAGCTTCATGTGCAAATTTAATAGCGCTTGCCATTTCTTCTTCAGAAACTTCGTCCATTTCACCTTCAACCATCATTACAGAGTCTGCAGATGCTCCAATCATCATGTCCAAATCAGCATTAGCTAATTGAGTTCTGCTTGGGTTGATAACGAATTCTCCGTTTATTCTTGCAACACGAACTTCAGAAATGGGTGTTTCAAATGGAATATCACTTAATTGAATTACAGTAGATGCGGCTAACCCTGCTAATGCATCTGGCATTACTTCATCATCATGAGACATTAACTGAATCATAACTTGCGTTTCTGCATGGTAATCTTTAGGAAATAATGGGCGTAAAACACGGTCTACTAAACGCATTGTTAGTACTTCGCCATCACTTGGTCTTGCTTCTCTTTTGAAGAAACCACCTGGGTAGCGTCCTGCAGCAGCAAATTTTTCTCTGTAGTCAACTGTTAATGGTAAAAAGTCTACAGGGCTTTGTTTGTAGTTAGAAACTACAGTACATAAAAGCATTGCTTTTCCCATTTGTACAACAACCGAACCATGCGCTTGTTTTGCTAATTTTCCGGTTTCGATAGAAATTTCTCTTCCATCTCCTAGGTCAATGACCTCTCTAAAAACTTTTGGAATCATAATTTTTTTAATTCTTAATTAAACATTGGTTGTTGTGTTGTTGTAGTAGTTGTACTCCAATGAAAAACTATAGTTTTAGCTTCTTCGTTATGTATTCAAAACTAAATTAGTGGTTTAGCTTTAAATGAAAAAGAGAGGCGTAAAGCCTCTCTTTTTTGATTATTTTCTTAATCCTAATTCTTTAACAATAGCACGATATCTTAAGATATCTTTCTTAGTTAAATAGTCAAGTAAGCTTCTTCTTTTACCTACTAACATTACTAAGGCGCGCTCAGTGTTATAATCTTTACGATTCTTTTTTAAGTGCTCAGTTAAGTGGTTGATTCTTTCTGTGAATAAAGCGATTTGCCCTTCTGCAGAACCAGTGTTTTTTGCATCACCTCCGTGTTTCGCGAAAAGTTCAGCTTTTGCTTCTTTAGTTAATAACATGCTAATATTTATTTAAATGATTGTTATGTAATTGATACGGTTTTCGTACCAAGCTGCAAATATAAGATATAAATGCTAACTAACAATTAAAAAATGTAATTATGCTCTTATTTTATTGTTTCCAATTAAATCTAAATATAAATTTAATTTGTTTTTTAATTCTGCTCTAGGTGTGATGAAGTCTAAAAATCCTTTGTCTAATACAAATTCAGCAGTTTGAAATCCATCAGGTAATTCTTTTCCGGTAGTATCTTTAACAATACGAGGTCCTGCAAATGCAATTAAAGCACCAGGTTCAGAAATGTTAATGTCTCCTAGCATAGCAAAAGAAGCAGTAGTCCCACCCGTAGTAGGGTCTGTACATAATGATATGTACGGGATTTTTGCTTCAGCTAACTGTGCTAATTTAGCAGATGTTTTGGCTAATTGCATTAATGATAATGCAGCTTCCATCATACGTGCTCCTCCAGATTTTGAGATGATTAAAAATGGGATGTTGTTTTTTAATGAATGGTCTGCTGCACGAGCAATTTTTTCACCAACAACTGACCCCATTGAACCTCCAATAAAAGCGAAGTCCATACAGGCTACAACTAAATCTTTCCCTTTAGATTTACCCACTGCGGTTCTTACAGCATCTTTTAAGTTTGTTTTCTTTTTCGCTTCTTTTAAACGATCAGTATATTTCTTTTTATCTTCAAATTTCAGAGGATCTTTAGATGTTAAATTCTCGTTTAATTCAGTATAAGTGTTATCGTCAAAAAGTATTTCAAAATACTCGTTACTTCCAACTCTTACGTGATATCCGTCTTCAGGACTTACATAGAAATTATTTGCTAATTCTTCTGCGTCGACAATTTTCCCGGTTGGAGATTTGTACCACAGTCCTTTAGGTGTGTCTTTCTTTTCTTCAGTAGACGTTTGAATTCCCTTTTCTTTTCTTTTAAACCAAGCCATAATTTTTCTTGCTAAGTAAAACTGCTAATTACAGTTTATAGTGTATTGATGTTGTTTAAATCTTCAAATGATTTTTTTAATCTGGTTACAAAAGTTTTTTCACCTTCTCTAAGCCATTTTCTAGGATCGTAATATTTTTTATTTGGTAATTCGTCTCCTTCCGGATTTCCGATTTGAGATTTAATATAATCTTGTTTCTCTAGTATGTAATCTCTCACACCTTCAGTGAACGCAAATTGCATATCGGTGTCTAAGTTCATTTTTATAACCCCATATCCAATAGACTCTCTGATTTCTTCAACAGTAGATCCAGACCCGCCATGAAATACAAAGTTTATAGGGTTAGCTTCAGTATTGTATTTTTTTTGAATGTATTCTTGAGAGTTTTTTAAAATCTTAGGCGTTAATACAACGTTTCCTGGTTTGTATACGCCGTGTACATTTCCAAATGCCGCTGCAATAGTAAATTGATCACTGACTTTCATTAGTTCTTCATAAGCATAGGCAACTTCTTCTGGTTGCGTGTATAGTTTTGACACATCAACATCAGAGTTGTCAACACCATCTTCTTCTCCACCAGTAATACCTAATTCAATTTCTAAGGTCATACCTATTTTACTCATGCGTTCAAGGTATTTTTTGCATATTTGAATGTTCTCTTCAATAGGCTCTTCAGATAAATCAATCATATGTGAGCTATATAGAGATTTTCCAGTTTCAGCGAAATGTTTTTCACTAGCATCTAGTAAACCATCAATCCAAGGTAATAATTTTTTAGCAGCATGGTCTGTATGTAAAATTACAGGAATACCATAGGCTTCAGCTAATAAATGAATGTGTTTTGCTCCTGCAATAGCACCCAATATAGCCGCTTTTTCATCAGTGTTAGATAATGCTTTTCCTGCGTTAAACTGTGCTCCTCCGTTAGAAAATTGTATGATAACAGGTGAGTTTACAGCTGCCGCAGTTTCCATAACGGCATTAACGCTGTCAGATCCCACTACATTTACAGCAGGTAAAGCAAACCCTTTTTCTTTAGCATAGTTAAAAATTGCTTGAACTTCTTTTCCTGTTGCAACTCCTGGTTTGATATTATGGTTCATTTAGTTGTGTGTTTCTTAAAAAATAGATTACAAATGTAATAAATTCACTAATGTTAAAAAGGATAATTTATACCAAAATTATAAACGGCATTTTTTAGGTTATAGTTTTTAAACCATTTTTTGTTTTCTAGGTATGGTTCGTAGGTCTTAAAACCGATGTCAAAACGCAATATGAAGAAGCTAAAATCATAACGAAATCCCATTCCTGAGCCTATGGCTAGTTCGTTTAGGTCATTTAATGAGTCAAATGTGTAAGCTGGGTTTTCTTCATTATCTAATACATTCCATATATTTCCAGCATCTACAAATAGCGCGCCTTTTAAGTCGCCAAAAAACGTGTAGCGTAACTCTGCATTAAGTGCAATTTTCATATTAGCTTCATTAAACTCATTAATACCACCACTGCTACCAGGTCCTAAGCTATAAGCATCCCAACCTCTATTATCATTACTACCACCACCAAAGAAACTTCTTGAAAAGGGAATGGATTTTGAGTTGCCGTAAGGAATAGCAATACCAAAAAAGCTTCTAATAGCTAATGTATTACTGCTAGATATACTCCAGTATTTAATATAGTCTAATTCGGTTTTTACATATTGAGAATAGGCCACGTTAAATAGTTCATAACGATTATTGCTATTTCTCTTTAAACCTAAGGCGTCAGATAGAGTAGATAGCGTATTACCAGCAAGCTCTATTTTTGCTCCAAAACGAGAAAATTGATTGTCAAGTAAATTTGACCTGGTGTTTTTTATAAATGAGTAGCTAGAGGTAAGGATTAGGTTGTTCTCCGTTAATCGTTCTCGTCTTTCTTCAATGTTTCTAATTTCTTTTTTATCATTATCAGATATTAATGCATCAACTGTTGGTGATAAATTGTTGTTTATAACATCACTTATAAATTGACTTGTCCCGTTTGGAATGCTTAATCCGTTTGTTGTGTAGGTAGAGTTTAAAGCTATTGAATTTAAATTGTTGTACGAATTAGAGTAGATGTTAAAATATTTGTCAGGGTTTATGTTTCTAACAAATTGTGCGTTGAATAAATCCAAACGATTTGTAATTGTTTTAGAGGAATACCATCCGTAATTTAAAATTCCTGTAAACGTCGTTTTATCCAGTCCAATATTGGTTTGTGTGCTTGCTCCAAAACTTATTCTTGTGGTTGGCGACATGATTTTTGGGATTATTTTAGAGGTGTTAATAGGGAAGAATATTCTTGGGAAAGACAACTTCAAGTCTGCTCCAAACTCTCTAACGTCAAAAAATTGATCTTCTCTGTCGGCAGCATCTTTTGATGCACCAATGGATCCTCTAAATGCTAACTCTAAATTTTCTGCACCTCTAAAAACATTACGCGCCAAAATAGAGGTGCTTAGTGATAAACCTACATTTTGAATGTTGTTGTGCAAGGCGTCTAAGCTATACTCTAACTCAAATCGTTTTAAAGGAGTTAGCAGTATGTTTGCCATTAAGCTAGTACCTGTTGAGTCTCTTTCATCAACGGTGTATTTAATATCAGGATACTTAAACGCTTTTAAATTGTTTAATTGATTTAAGGTTAAAGCCTTGTCGCTGTCTTTGTAAATTGTATTGGGTTGTATAAAAATAACATCAGAGAGCGCTTTTGGCTTGTATCGTAATTTTTCAAAACTGTAAAAACGGTGGTTGTTGTAGGTTGTAGTGTCAGTTATGCTTTTTCCGATATTTTTGTATTTAAAATCAGTAAAAATATTTACATCGCTGATTTTGAAAACCTTATAAGGTTCGTTAAATGTACTATCGTGGTCTTTAATTTTTTTGTCTTCAATAAATGTTTCTACCCAGTATGTTTTTTTAATGGAGTCATAAGCAGGTACAAAATAAATACTTTCTTTTTCAAACGTGTATAAGCCAGAATTTCGCATAATAGATGTGATGCGTTCTCGTTCATTAATCAAGTGTTGATCTCTATATTGGGTATTTAATTTTATAGAGGCATTTTTTTGTTCAACAACATGAATGGAATCTACCGACCTTGAGTCTATCTTGGTTGTTATAGAATCAATTATGTAAGGTTCTCCAGTTTCTAATGTGTAATTTATTTGCCCTTTTTTGTTTTTTGTATAATTAACTGTATAGTCGGAGTTTATATCACGCCATCCGTTTTGTTTATAATAGAGTTCAATATTTTTTAGACTAGATGTTATTTTTGAAGAATCAATTACAGCAGGAGCTTCTCCTGATTTTTTCAACCAATTATTAACGCCTTTATATG
>CAJXHW010000056.1 GCA_913054565.1 uncultured Kordia sp.
CTATATATCAAATATCAACTCAAGTATTTAATTAATATTTATGATACTTCATACTGAAAAAGAAAAAATCATTAAAATGCAAGAATTTGCATTTCGGTTAAGAAATTTATACTTGACTAATAATGATATGTTTAATCAAGTGAATGATTTCCTCCCTTTTTCTGTATTTACTAACAGACAAGACAACTTTAATATCACCTACTCTAATAATCAACTAGAAAACAAAGGCCCTGAATTAGAGCGACTTATTGAATTTGGAAGTAGTTATTTACCCAGAATTTCTTGTCCTATTTTATTAAATGTTGCGAAAAAGAAAGCTCAAAATTTTCTGCTCTACAATGACTCTAATAAAGTCTGTTCTTACTTACAGAATTTGCAAGCTAATAGGAAAATGAAATATTTCTATGCGCATAAATTATTTTTAGATGACAATCTGTATTTTAACATCGGAAGCTTTACAGATGATTTAGGTTTAATTGGTGATGTTTTTAAAAAAGTATTTGACCCCGTAACTAAAAGCGAAGAAAGGTGGTTGAAGTTTCAATCCCTCACAAAACAAGAAAAGGTGGTTTTACGTTTGCTTGCAAAAGGACATTCAAATTCCGAAATAAGTGATTTGTTATTTATTTCTGTTCATACAGTTAATACACATCGTAAAAACATTTATAAAAAAACGGATACTAATAAAATAAACGATTTAGTTCATTTTTCAATGGTCTTGGAATTGATCTAATCAACAACTTCAATTGTATGAAATACTTACCCAGCTGGATTAGGCAATACATAATTTACCGCTTCAATATCAGAAAGAATTTCTTTCGTTAAATTCACATCAATACTCATAATGTTTTCTTTTAATTGCGCCATAGTAGTGGCTCCAATAATATTACTTGTCACAAAAGGTTGCTGGTTAATAAACGCCAATGCCAAATGTGTTAAACTCAAATCATATTTATCAGCTAGTGCTTTGTATTGTGCTGTTGCATGAACGACGTGAGGTTCTAAATAACGGCCGTAACGTTCATATAACGTTATCCTTCCCTCTGCTTTTGGATTATCTAAATATTTACCAGAAAGAGATCCAAAACCAAGTGGTGAATATGCCAGTAAACCAATATTTTCTCTATGAGATACCTCAGCCATATTAACCTCATAAGCTCTATTCAATAAATTATAGACGTTCTGTACAGTTTGCATTCTTGGTAAGCCTTTTTTAGATGCTTCTAAAAATTTCATCGTTCCATAAGGCGTTTCATTAGAAAGTCCTATTTCACGGATTTTGCCTTCTTTTACAAAACCATCTAAAACATGTAATACGTCTTCAAAATTATCTTGCCATTGTTCAGAGTTATCATGAACATAATTACGTTTTCCGAATACATTCACATTACGTTCTGGCCAGTGCAATTGATATAAATCAACATAATCTGTTTGTAAACGCTTTAAACTTGTATGTAACGCATCTGTTAAACTCGCTTTAGAAAAGTTTAAATCTTTACGAATCCAATCCATACCTCTACTTGGCCCGGCTACTTTAGTTGCTAAAACAACCTCATCACGTTTCCTGTTTTTAGCAAACCAACTACCAATATACTCTTCAGTTTTTCCTTGAGTAGCAGCATCTGGCGGCACTGCATACATTTCTGCAGTATCAAAGAAATTCACACCCTGAGTTAACGCATAATCCATTTGTTGATGCGCTTCTTTTTCAGTGTTCTGATTACCGAAAGTCATGGTACCTAGACAAATTTTACTGACTTTAAGGTCTGTATTTGGTAGTGTCGTGTATTTCATATTTCAAAGGTCTGTTTAATAAAAAAGCAATGAATGTACCCTAAAACACATTCATTGCTATAAATTTATAAAGCTATTATTTTACGTCACTTAACAATTTAGATACTTCATCTAATTTAGGTGTTAAAATCACTTCTATTCTACGGTTTCTACTTTTCCCTTCAGGAGTATCATTTGTAGCTATTGGTGCAAATTCACTTCTTCCTGCAGCTGTTAGACTCTCGGCATTAATGTCATCATTTTCTTGTAAAATATTTACAATAGCTGTTGCTCTTTTAGTTGATAAATCCCAGTTTCCTGAAATGTCACCTTTACCATTAAATGCATCATTATCAGTATGTCCTTCAATTAACACATTAATTTCTGGATTTTCTGCTAATACTTCTCCTAGTTGCTTAACTGCTTGTTTTCCATCAACTCCTACTTTCCAACTTCCTGATTGAAACAGTAATTTATTTTCCATAGACACATATACTTTTCCGTCACGTTGTTCTACAGTTAATCCTTTACCTTCAAAATTTGTTAACGCCTTAGAAATTGAATTCTTTAAGGCTTTCATATTAGCATCTTTTGCCGCAAGAGCACCTTCTAATTCATCAATTCTTTTTGATCGTGCATCTAACTCTTTTTGTAATGCAATTAACCGTGCATTTTCTGTAGCCAAGGCTTTTTCTTTATCTTCTAGCTGTTGTAATAGCTCTCTGTTTTTCGCCGCATTTTTAGCTAATTCTGAAGAGCTGTTCTTTTCTAATTCTTTATATGATTGCCCTAACCCTTCTACTTTTGATTGTGTTTCAGCAATTTCATTTGCTAAGTTTGCTTTATCTGCTTTCAATTGTTCAATTGTTGCTTCTGCAGACGCTAACTCGGTTTGTAATTGCGCAGTTAATTCATCACAGTCTTTATTTTTATCTTCTAACGCTCTATTTTCTTTCTTTAATTTAGCGTAGTCACTTTCCAAATCTGTAAACACTTTTTTTGATACACAAGATGTTACTAATGCTGCCCCTACTAATGCTAATGAAATTTGTTTGATCATTTTTATTTTGTTTTTATTGTGTTTTATTTAATCTATTTCAACTACAATCGGACAATGGTCTGAATGTTTTGCTTCCTGTAATATAACCGCTCTTTTTAACCTGTCTTTTAATGGTTCTGAAACCATTGCATAGTCCAAACGCCAGCCTTTATTATTATTTCTGGCATTAGCTCTGTAACTCCACCAACTGTATTGATCCGGCTCTGAATTAAAATAACGGAAAGAGTCTATAAACCCGTTATCTATAAATTCCCCTATCCACTTACGTTCAGCTGGTAAAAATCCTGATGTGTTTTTCAAGCCTTTCGGATTATGAATATCAATTTCTTGATGACAAATATTATAATCGCCACAAATTATTAAATTCGGAATGACTTTCTTCAACTCATTAATATACTCTTGAAAATCTGCCATATATTGAAACTTATAGTCTAACCGCGCATCATTAGTTCCTGATGGTAAATACAAACTCATAATAGACACATCATCAAAATCTACACGAATATTTCGCCCTTCAAAATCCATATAATCAATACCTGTACCGTACGCAACATGGTTTGGTTCTATTTTTGATAAAATAGCAACACTTGAATAACCTTTTTTTTCTGCACTATACCAGTAATGAAACGGATAACCAGCATCTTCAAACAAAGATAAATCAAGTTGTTCTTTATGTGCTTTGGTTTCTTGAATACGGATAACATCTGGGTTTGCTTGTTGCAACCATTCTAAGAATCCTTTTTTTAAAGCGGCACGAATACCGTTAACGTTATATGATATTATTTTCACTTATCCTATTTTAAAACATACTAGCGCTAAAATAACTAATCCATAGCGGTAATTTATGTTAAGAGCTTCATAAATTTCAACAAATTACCCTTCACACTCTCTTTTTAAAGGTGGAACTATAAAAAAATGTACTTTAGTACCCTAATAAAACTGTCTTAATTGCGTTTAGTTGTAGATGAATACTCGATTGCTATTTATTTTTTTATTGACTTCTTTTCTAGGATTTTCTCAGAAAAATGACCGTGTGCAAAAAAAAATGCGTGTTTCTGATAGTATTGTTTTAGACTCTGTAAGTATTACTCCTTTTCAATTTAAGGTTTTAAATAAGCGCTTAAAACCGATAGACACGACATTATATACTATTGATTATAGTAAAAGTATACTACGTTTTAAAAATAAATCAGAAATTTCTACTGACTCTATTTACATTCATTACACCAAATACCCCAATTTTGTAACCAAAAAATATTTTTTATTTGATGAAAACATCATCGTAGAAAATACTAAAAACACAGAGAAACTTTATAGTTTAGGGCAATCAAATGTCAAACAAAACTACATCCCTTTTGATGGACTGGAAACCTCTGGTAGTATTTCAAGAGGAATATCTGTGGGTAATAGTCAAAACTCCGTATTAAACTCAGAGTTAGACTTGCAAATTTCAGGAAAAATTTCTGATAATATTTCATTACGTGCTTCTTTACAAGATTCAAACATTCCGTTACAAGAAGGTGGATACTCTCAGAAGGTTAACGAATTCGATCAAATTTTTATAGAGCTGTTTAGTGATGATTGGCTCTTAAGAGCTGGTGATGTAAATTTAGAAAATACCTCATCTTATTTTGGGCGATTCAATAAAAAAGTCCAAGGATTATATGCTACAGGAACAATTGAACGTGATAGCAGTTCAACAACAGCATTTGTATCTGGCGCTCTTGTAAGAGGACAATATGCAAAAAGTACTTTTAAGGGTCAAGAAGGTAATCAAGGCCCCTATAAATTAGCTGGTACAAACGGTGAATTATATGTGCTATTAGTTTCTGGTAGTGAAACCGTTTATGTAAATGGCTTACCAATAAAACGAGGTGAGAACAATGATTATATAATTGATTACAACGCAGGTGAAATTATATTCAACGCTACATATCCTATAACATCAGAAATGAGAGTTACTGTAGAATACCAATATAGCGACAGGAATTATAGCAGGATAATTGCTTATGGTGGCGGTGAACATAAAGACAAAAACTTTAGTATTAATGCACATGTCTATTCTGAAAATGATGCTAAAAACCAGCCCTTACAGCAAAGTTTGTCTGATGAACAAATTGCTATTTTACAAGCCGCTGGTAATGACACTACCTTAATGACTGCACCCTCTGCCGTTCCTGAAGCGTATTCTGAAAATAGAATACTTTATAAAAAAGAGTTGATAGGTGGTATTGAGGCTTTTGTATTTTCTAACGATTCAAATGACGAATTATTCCAAGTAAATTTCAGCTTAGTTGGTGATAATCAAGGCGACTACGTGTTAATTAACAGTAATGCGATTAGCAATATTTATGAATATAGAGCTCCTATTAGTGGAGTGCCTCAAGGAAATTATCAACCAATCATTCAATTAATTGCACCAACAAAATTACAAATGGCTGTAGTTGATGCTCACTTTAACCCCAATAGCAAAACAGAAATAGATTTTGAACTAGCCGGCAGTAAAAATGACCTCAACTTGTTTTCTTCAATTGATGACGAAAATAACAATGGCTTTGCAGGTAAATTAACTGTAAAAAGACAACTTGTAAAAAAAGATAGCATCTGGTATTTAAATGCGTTTATAGATACAGATTATATCAAGAAAAATTCAAAACTGTTGAACGCTTGTATCGTATAGAGTTTGATAGAGATTGGAATATAGAAAATCCACTTGGAAATCAGAATATCATAAGCTCTGGAATAACCTTAAACCATTATAAAAAAGGGACTATTAATTATGCCTTTGAACATCTAGAATTTTCTAAAAACTATAACGGTAACAGACATATTTTAACAAATGATTTGAGGTTTAATAAATAACAATTTGCTTCAAATTCAAGTATTTTAAAAAACACTTCAGAAAATTACAATTCCAAGTTTTTAAGAATTTCTGCACGACTATTGTATAGCTTAAAAAATGGGTGGATTGGTGCTAAAACAAGTCTTGAAAACAACCAACAAGAAGACAAAACAACCAAATTATTAACTGGTTTTAGTCAAAAATATAATGCGTATGAGGTATTTACAGGGGTTGGTGATAGTACCGCAATTTTTACAGAAGTTGGCTACAAATACCGTACTAATGATAGTTTAAACAACGGGGTTCTAAATCGTGTAAACAACTCAAACACTTATTATTTAAAATCCCGCTTGTTAAATAGTCCGCAGTCAAAATTAAGCCTACATGCCAATTACAGAACATTGTACCATGAAGATGACACCATTGAAAATGAAGAGGCGTTAAACTCCCGTTTACTGTATAGTCAATCATTTTTTAAGCAATTTTTACAGTTTAACACTGCTTTTGAAGTTAACTCTGGGGTTGTACCAGAACAAGACTTCACTTACATTGCTGTTGATGAAGGACAAGGGTATTACACATGGATAGATTATAATGGTAATGGAGTGCAAGAATTAAATGAATTTGAAGTTGCTCAATTTCAAGACCAAGCTAATTTTGTAAAAATTCTACTCCCAAACCAGGTATTTATCAAAACACAGCAGAATAAACTAAGTACATCTTTACACATTAATCCTAAGTCATGGGTTGATTCTGATAATGGGTTTAAAAAAGTATTGTCCCATTTTTCAAATCAAACCTCATTACTTATTGACAAGAAAACAAAGCGTGATGGCGCTTTTAAGTTTAATATATTTAAACAAGAGAGTGATGATTTACGAACAATAAACTCAAGCTTTAAAAACACATTCTATTTTAATAGAGGAAAACAACGTTATTCTACTTCATACACGTATTTACAAAATAGAAGCAGAAACATTTTGAGTATAGGCTTTCAAGAAAACAATTCAAAAAATCAACAATTACTTTTTATACATAAAGCATTAAATACATGGTTGTTTGAGCTAAGGAATAACATAGGATCTACTCACAATGCTTCAGAAAATTTTAGTGCTAATAATTACAAATTAGAGCATTGGAATGTCAGTCCTAAAATTTCATATTTAGCTTCGGCAAACACAAAATTAGACCTCTTTTATAAATACTCTGTTCAAGAAAATAGAATAGGTGCACTAGAAACATTAAACCAGCAACGTATGGGGGTATCATTTTCTATCGCTAAAAAAGATAAAATTTCTTTAAACGGAGAGTTTAATTATTATATTAATGATTTTACAGGAACTTCATTTTCACCCGTAGCATATCAAATGCTTGAAGGTTTAGAAAAAGGGGAGAATTTGACTTGGAATGCCTTTGTTCAAAAACGAATTACAAAATTTTTAGATTTGAATATTTCATATTTTGGAAGAAAAGGAGAAACCTCTAAAACAATACACAATGGAACTATCCAACTAAAAGCTTTCTTTTAAATATCATACTAAAAAAAGAGCGACTATTACAGTCGCTCTTTTTTTAGTATGATTGAATTACATTCTTGTTAACCAATTTTTCATATTCACTTCTTGGTCAATAATAGTGCGTAACTCTTCAATTTTAACACGTTTTTGCTCCATCGTATCTCTATGACGAATAGTCACCATATTATCAGTTAACGTATCATGATCTACAGTAATACAGAATGGTGTTCCTGCTGCATCTTGACGACGGTAGCGTTTCCCTACCGCATCTTTTTCATCGTAAATGACATTAAAATCCCATTTTAAATCGGCTACAATTTGTTTTGCCACTTCTGGCAAACCATCTTTTTTTACTAAAGGAAATATTGCTGCTTTTGTTGGCGCTAAAACTGCGGGCAATTTTAATACCGTACGTGTAGTACCGTTTTCTAATTCTTCTTCTTGTAATGACTTTGAGAATACTGCTAAAAACATTCTATCTAAACCAATAGAAGTCTCAACAACATAAGGCACATAGCTCTCATTAATTTCTGGGTCAAAATACTGTAGTTTTTTACCTGAATGTTCTTCATGAGCTTTCAAGTCAAAATCTGTACGTGAATGAATTCCTTCTAACTCTTTAAATCCAAATGGGAAATTAAATTCAATATCAGAAGCCGCATCAGCGTAATGTGCTAATTTTTCGTGGTCATGGAAACGGTAGTTATCTTCGCCTAAACCTAAAGATTTATGCCATTTTAAACGTGTTTCTTTCCATTGCTCATACCATTCTTTTTGAGTACCAGGACGCACAAAAAATTGCATTTCCATTTGTTCAAACTCACGCATTCTGAAAATAAATTGTCTTGCAACAATTTCATTTCTAAACGCTTTACCTGTTTGTGCAATTCCAAACGGCACTTTCATTCGTCCCGTTTTTTGCACATTAGCAAAGTTTACAAAAATACCTTGCGCAGTTTCCGGGCGTAAGTATAGATCCATTGCAGTTTCAGCAGAAGCACCTAACTTAGTTCCAAACATCAAATTAAACTGACGTACCTCAGTCCAATTTTTTGATCCTGATACCGGACAAGCTATTCCTAGTTCTTCAATAAAAGCTTTAACTTCATCAAGTTTTTCAGCTTCTAAAAGTTGTCCTAATTTATCTAAAATAGCTTGCTTTTCGGCACGATATTTTAATACTTTAGGACTAGTTGCTTCAAATTCTGCTTTATCAAAAGCTTCGCCAAAGCGTTTCGCTGCTTTAGTAATTTCTTTTTGAGCTTTTGTTTCTAATTTTTCAGCAAAATCTTCTACTAAAACATCTGCTCTATAGCGTTTTTTAGAATCCTTATTATCTATCAACGGATCACTAAAGGCATCAACGTGCCCTGAAGCTTTCCAGGTGGTTGGATGCATAAATATTGCGGCATCAACACCTACGATATTATCATGTAATTGCACCATTGATTTCCACCAATAGTCTCTAATATTCTTTTTTAACTCTACTCCATTTTGAGCATAGTCATATACTGCACTTAATCCGTCATATATTTCACTTGACTGAAATACATACCCATACTCTTTTGCATGAGCGACAACTTTTTTAAACTGATCTTCTTGTTTTGCCATAATGAGGGCAAAATTACATAATTTATTGTATTTTAAATTACACGAATAAGATTATTAAGTTTGAAATAAACACGAAAAACAAAAAAATTTCTTTCTGCCTGTAATAAATATTGATTTGAGCCACTAAATAAGAAAAGACCAAAAGTGAGTAGCGATTTTTACACAACACAAATCTTACCATATGCCGCAATTATCATCAAGATATGTAGGGCATATACCAACACTCAGGAAGATTTTGAGGATTATTACCAAGAAGTATGTTTGCAAATATGGCGAAGCAAGGACAACTTCAATGAACAATCTTCATGGTCAACTTGGATTTATCGGTTAAGTTTAAATGTGTGTTTGACTTTTTTAAAGAAACGAAAAAACAACAAGCAAAACAACACATCAGACTTATTACCTGACGAGGTATTAGTTGACAGTAAAGCATTTTCAGAGGAATCATTAAACCAATTGTATATCGCCATTAGGCAATTATCTGAAGTTGACAGAGGAGTTATTTTGCTGTATTTAGAGGAGAAGTCTTACCAAGAAATAGCTGCCATTATGGGAACCAATACTAATAATATTGGTGTACGAATTACACGAATTAAAGAACGTTTAAAAAGACTATTAAATCAATCATATTAAAAAAAATTATGGAAAAATCAATAGAAACTATTTGGAAAGAAGGATTTTTAAAGAATGATGCTCTTGTGGCACCAAAATTAAATGATCTATA
>CAJXHW010000057.1 GCA_913054565.1 uncultured Kordia sp.
AAACAAAGAAACTACAGCAACCCCCATTTCATTATACCAATTAATTGACGGTAAAATCATTAGCAAACATTATATCCAAGGATTTTCTGATGTAAAAACTATCGAAATACCTAATAACAAACCTGATAGACTCATAGTTAACTATGAAGGAATAGTACCCGAATACAACCTACGTAATAACACAAAAACGATTAAACCACATTTATTTAACAAACCCTTAAAGTTTACTTTTGTAAAAGACGCAGAAGCTTCAAATTACAATCAAGTGTTTTATGTTCCTGAACTTGGTTACAATTTATACGATGGCTTTTCTCCAGGTATCATCTTGACTAACAAAACACTGTTAAACAAAGCGTTTACCTATAAAATTAAACCTATGTATGGGTTAACTAGCAAAAAAATTATAGGTAGTTTGTCAAGCAAATACACAAAATTTTACAAAAACAAAGATTTATTTAGCGCTACATATGGTGTGTCATTCCAGCAATACCATTATGAGCAAAATTTAAAATATCAAAAATTTAACCCTTTTATAATATTAAACTTTAGGAATAAGACTGATTTAAGAGATAATTCAAGAAAAACTATTATTGCTAGAAATATCTCCGTTGAAAAAGAAAAAAATGAACTTATTATTGATGACACGCCAAACTACAATGTCTTCAATTTTAAATTTGGGAGTTCAGACAGAAATTTAATTCATTTCAATGCCTTTAATACAGATATTCAATTTTCAAAAAAGTTTGGAAAAGTATCTGCAAGTTATGAGTATCGTAAAATATTTTCAAATAACAGACAGGTTACTTTTAGAGCGTTTGCTGGTACATTTTTATACAACAAAACAAATTCAGACTTTTTTAGTTTTTCTTTAGATAGACCAAGTGATTATTTGTTTGATTACAATTATTATGGAAGATCAGAAAGCACAGGTATTTATAGCCAACAAATTATTATAGCTGATGGTGGCTTTAAATCAAAACTAGAAAACCCATTTGCAAATGATTGGATGATGACAGTAAATACAGGAACTACTATTTGGAAATACATTATGGCATATGGTGATGCTGGAATGCTTCAAAATAACGGAAGTTCGAAATTTATTTATGACTCTGGCATACATATTAACTTAGTGCCAGATTATTTTGAACTGTATTTTCCCGTATATTCTAATCTAGGTTGGGAAGTTGGTCAACCACACTACACCGATAAAATTCGTTTTAAAATAACTCTTACACCTAAAATATTAATTGGTTTATTTACACGAAAATGGCTATAACCCATTGAATAATCTACAAGTCAAATTCTCTATAACAGCATTTATTTAAATTATTATCAATTAAAGCACTATATTTTTGAGAATAACTCAAAATATTCAACACAAACACTATTGCAAAAAACTTATCTTTTTAGTACTTTTGTAAATCACGATAATTCACATAAAATTATGAGTAATACTAACAAAACAACCAAAGATATCACTTTTGAAGACTTTAAAAAAGAGGTTTTAAACGACTACACAATTGCTATGACCAGTCGTGAATGCAGTTTGTTAGGGCGTCGTGAAGTTTTAACAGGAAAAGCAAAATTTGGAATATTTGGCGACGGAAAAGAAGTACCTCAATTAGCAATGGCTAAAGCTTTTAAAAATGGTGATTTCCGTTCAGGATACTATCGTGACCAAACATTTATGATGGCAATAGGCGCTTTAAATATTCAACAGTTTTTTGCTGGATTATATGGACATACCGATATTACTGAAGAGCCAATGTCTGCAGGAAGACAAATGGGTGGACACTTTGCTACACACAGTTTAAATGAAGATGGTTCATGGAAAAACCTCACGCAACAAAAGAATTCTAGTGCAGACATCTCTCCTACCGCTGGACAAATGCCTCGCTTATTAGGACTAGCACAAGCTTCTAAAATATACAGAAATGTTGACGGGATTGATACTGAAAAATTTTCAGTAAATGGTGATGAAATAGCTTGGGGAACAATTGGAAATGCTAGTACTAGTGAAGGATTGTTTTTTGAAACAATTAATGCCGCAGGAGTTTTACAAGTACCCATGGTTATGAATGTATGGGATGATGAATATGGAATTTCTGTACATGCAAAACACCAAACAACAAAAGAAAATATCTCTGAAATTTTAAAAGGATTTCAAAGAGATGAGAATAATGATGGTTATGAGATTTTTAGAGTCAAGGGTTGGGATTATCCTAATTTAGTTGACGTATACCAAAGAGCTGCAACGGTTGCCCGTAAAGAGCATTGTCCAGTTTTAATCCACGTCAATGAATTAACTCAACCTCAAGGACACTCAACTTCAGGATCTCATGAACGTTATAAATCTAAAGACAGATTAGCTTGGGAAGCTGAATTTGATTGCATGGCAAAAATGCGTCAATGGATGATTGAAAACAACATCTTTACAGATGAAGAAGCTAAAGCTATTGAAAAGGATATTCAAAAACAAGTTCGTAAAGGAAAACAAGATGCTTGGTCTGCTTTTGTAAAACCACAAAAAGAAGAGCAACATCAAGCAGTTACTGTATTAAAATCTGCAGCAACAAATTCTAGCAATAAAGCATTTATTGAAAAATTAGCAAACGAGCTAGAAAGTATAAAAGAACCTATACGAAAAGAAATTTTAGTTGCAACAAGAAAAGC
The DNA here is from genome assembly GCA_913054565.1 of uncultured Kordia sp. GTDB lineage: Bacteria > Bacteroidota > Bacteroidia > Flavobacteriales > Flavobacteriaceae. Next base: position 2,674 of record CAJXHW010000057.1, read on the forward strand.
ATTACGTTATTTAACTGATGAAAAATCAGAATCTAAAACAGCATTGATCAATTGGATTTCTAGTTACAAAGCTAAAATACAACCAAAATATAGTGCTAACTTATATTCTGAAAGTAATTTAAGAGCTGATAATATAAATGCTGAAGCACCAAAATATACAAGTGATTCAGAATTAGTTGATGCACGTTTAATTATGCGTGATAACTTTGATGCTATTTTTACAAAATACCCTGAGTCATTAATTTTTGGAGAAGATGCTGGGCATATTGGTGATGTGAATCAAGGGCTAGAAGGAATGCAAGAAAAATATGGTGAATTAAGAGTTTCTGATACTGGAATTCGTGAAGCTACCATATTGGGTCAAGGTATAGGGATGGCCATGAGAGGCCTACGTCCTATTGCGGAAATTCAATATTTAGATTATATTCTTTACGCATTACAAATCATGTCTGATGATTTAGCAACCCTACAATACAGAACTAACGGGAAGCAAAAAGCACCAGTAATTATTCGTACGCGTGGGCACCGTTTAGAAGGTATTTGGCATTCTGGCTCACAAATGGGAGGATTAATTCACTTGTTAAGAGGAGTTCACTTATTAGTACCAAGAAACATGACTAAAGCTGCAGGGTTCTATAACACCTTATTAGAAGGCGATGAGCCAGCTGTAGTAGTTGAATGTTTAAATGGGTATCGTTTAAAAGAGAAAATGCCTACAAATTTAGGTGAATTTAAAACACCAATTGGAGTTGTTGAAACAATTAAAGAAGGTAGTGATATCACATTGGTTTCATACGGATCAACATTACGTATAGTTGAAGAAACCGCTAAAGATTTAGCACAAGTTGGTATTGATGCTGAGGTTATTGACGTTCAGTCTTTATTACCATTTGACATCAACCACGATATTGTAAACTCTGTACAAAAAACTAACCGTTTATTAGTTATTGATGAAGATGTTCCTGGAGGAGCTTCTGCTTATATTTTACAAGAAATTGTAGAAAAACAAGATGCCTATCGATATTTAGATAGCAAACCACAAACCTTAACAGCTAAAGAACACAGACCTGCTTATGGAACTGATGGTGACTACTTCTCAAAACCTTCAGCTGAAGATATTTTTGAAAAAGTATATGATATTATGCATGAAGTAAATCCGAATAAGTTTCCTGCATTATTTTAATATACCACATAAGATGTTTATAAAAAAGCTCCACTAACATGTTGGAGCTTTTTTTATAGAATGAAACTAACTTTTTTGTATATTTAAGTAGTCACTTACTGAGATATCTATGCTTACAAAACAAGAAAAGTCAACTTTCCGAAGCTCCTTATTTTGCCATCTTGATGGTATTGCTACAGCTACAACCTTATTTGCTTTACATAAAAAAGGCGTTTTAGAATATTTACTAGAACACCAAACTATTGAACTACACAAAATCTCTAATGAATTTAGTGCTAACACTGGTTATTTAAATGTCGGTTTACGCGTATTATGCTCTCAAGGATGGTTAACCCAAAACTATGAAAACAACAATATCTACTTTTCTATCAATACCAATAGTGTTGAAGCTTTTGCTTTAGCACCTTTACTTGAAGATGCTATAAACACACTGCAGTACAGCATTAAATACCCTGAAGAGCGCATTGGAGCTGATGCATTTATTGTACTCAATAGTATATTTAAAGAACTTGAAAACTCGTACGGGATCACCAATCCAAATACAATTGAACAACAGATATTAACACATATTGAAGGACTCGTAATAGCGCCTATAATTGTAATGTTAGGAGTTAATGGTATGTTTCATAAGTATTTTATGGAAGCTTCTTTTAGCGCTCAAGAATATCATAAAGACCCTGAAAGTTTTAAAAAAATATTAGACTTTTTTGTACATCTAAAATGGTTTACGAAAAAGAAAGAAACCTATCAGTTTACCAATAAAGGCTTGTTTTTTGCCAAACGCGCAAGTGCATATGGTGTAACAGTATCTTACTTGCCTACTTTTTATCAGATAGATAATTTATTATTTGGCAATCCTTTAGTACTGCAATCAACAAATAATGAACCCGAAAAACATGTCAATCGTGAAATGAATGTTTGGGGAAGCGGTGGTGCACATAGTACGTATTTTAAGGTTGTTGATGAAATTATTATTAATATTTTTAACAAACCTATTGAAGAACAACCAAAAGGTATTTTAGATATGGGGTGTGGTAATGGGGCGTTTATTCAACATATTTTTGACGTAATTGAACATCAGACAGTACGCGGGACCTTATTAGATGATCATCCGCTATTATTAGTGCATGTTTTTGATATCATTTGGAATAAAACAGAAAGAAGAAACGATTTAGATAATAATAAATTGATTTTAGTTGGAGCTGATTTTAACGAAGCAGCTTTAAAAGTAACTAGAGCAAACTTGATTAAAGCTGATATTTGGGCTAAAGTTATCTGGGGTGATATTGGCAAACCAGAACTACTTGCTTCAGATTTAAAAGAAAATTACAATATTGAACTAAAAGACCTCTTAAATGTTAGAACATTTTTAGATCATAACCGTATATGGGACACCCCTAAACACCCAACTGCAAGAAAGAGTACCTCTACTGGAGCATACACATACAAAGGCAAACACATCAGTAATAGTTTAGTTGAAGATTCTTTATTAGAACATTTATTAAAGTGGAAGCCTTACACTGAAAAGTTTGGTCTTTTAGTCATTGAACTTCATACGGTAAAACCTGAGTTGGTTTCAAGAAACATTGGAAAAACTGCTACTACAGCTTATGATGCCACACACGGGTATTCTGATCAATTCATATTAGAACTTGATGTGTTTCATAAAATTGCCAAAGAAGCTGGATTGTACCCAGATGACAAATACACAGCAAAATTTCCAAATAACGAATTGGCAACCGTTAGTGTCAACCTATTAAAAGGAAACTAAAGTGTTTTATAAAAAAATACCTTCATATTAAACCATTTATAAATTAGGAAGTCAAAATAGGAACCATTACTTAAATTCCTATGAAAAATAACGCCATACTTTCTTTATGTATAACTCTATTATTTATCTCGTGTAGTACTGATGATGATACTAATTCAACCAATGTAAATTTTGACTTTTCAGAATATCTTACCATTGATTTTAATAATCTATACGATTATGCATCTCAAAATACACCAGCATATATCACGAAAGATAATACAGTTGAAAACCCCATTACAAACAAAGGTGCTACTTTAGGACGCGTATTATTTTATGATAAAAACCTATCCTCAAATAACACTATTTCATGTAGCAGCTGCCATCAACAAGAAAATGCATTTAGTGACTCTAACTCACAAAGTGTTGGAGTAAACGGACTAACCGGCAGACACTCCATGCGCTTAGTAAACTCCCGCTTTGCAAATGAAACAAACTTTTTCTGGGACGAACGTGCTACTTCATTAGAAACACAAACTACAATGCCTATACAAGATCATAATGAAATGGGATTTAGTGGTTCAAATGGCGATCAGAATTTTAATGATCTAATCATTAAACTAAATAACGTACCATATTACCCAGACTTATTTGAATTTACGTTTGGCAGTAGGGTTATAACTGAAGATCGTATACAAAATGCACTAGCACAATTTATTAGAAGCATTCAATCATTCGACTCAAAATATGATACTGGAAGAATAGCCGCTCCAAATGATAACGCCCCATTTTCAAATTTCACTACTAATGAAAATAATGGTAAACAATTATTTTTAGCTCCTCCGACATTTAATTCAAATGGAGTTAGGACAGATGGCGGCATTGGTTGTGCTGGTTGCCATCAAGCTCCTGAATTTGACATAGATCCAAATTCTTTAAACAACGGAGTTATAGGTTCTACTTCAGGTCCCGGAACTGACTTTGAAGTAACCAGATCACCAAGTTTACGGGATGTTGTTAAAACAAATGGAGAAAGTAATGGCCCGTTTATGCACATAGGTGTTTCTAATAATTTAGCAACCGTAATAGACCACTATAATGAAATTAACATTGCAGGAAACACTAATCTAGATCCAAGACTTACTCCTGGAGGAAATCCTCAGCAATTAAATATGACCCAACAAGAAAAGGATGATGTTATTGCATTTATCAGAACTTTAGCAGGAACCAATGTGTACATAAATGACAAATGGGCTAACCCTTTTCTTAATTAGTTTTAAACTAATTAACATTGACTTCTCACAAAAAACAGGTAATTTTGTTTAACAACCAATACATTGAATAACTTGTCTAAATTCGACCAATTTTATCTAAAAATAAGAGAAAACAGATGGTATTGGTATTTTTCAATATTTTGTCGCCTTACGTTAGCCTTTGGCTTTATAATTGCTGGGCTTGTAAAAGTAATGGATGAAAGGTTTGCTAGTGGTCTTTCTGCTCTCCATCCTATGGGGGCCTATTTAGAAGCTCTTCATCATACAGGCTATTATTATACTTTTATTGGAATTGCTCAAATTATTGCTGCAATTTTGCTTTTAATTCCTCGTACTGTTACTTTGGGAGCTCTATTATATTTCCCAATTATCATCAACATTTGCATCTTGTCATTTGCTGTAAGGTTTGAAGGTTCTTATATTTCGGCACCTTTAATGGCTTTGGCAAACCTATACATTCTTGTATGGAATTACGATAAGTTAAAATACATATTACCGTTAAAAAGGGTTCCTGATTTTGGTATTGTAAATAAACCCAAAAAATACAGTAACAAATTTCCTTTTCTATTCTTTTCTGGAGTTATTAGTACATTCATACTCATCATTTCTATATCTTTTTTTGGGCACGATGTAATGCCTAGAAATTCATTATCAGATTGCAAAAAACAATTTATAAACACCAAAAACGAAAATGCTGGGAATGCATTTTGTGACTGTATTCATATTAACGGAAAACCATTAGATGACTGTTTAGATGAATTTGAGAAAGCAAAAAAATAGTTGATCTTAGATACCCCAAAAGGAAATTGCGGTTTTATTGTATATGATTTCCATTTAGGAAACCTCACAACAAAACCGCAACTTATTACACATAAACATTTGTGCTTATTCCTAACTATTATGCCTAATCTTAATAGTTAAGAATATCAACTTAAACTGCTGCCAATTCTTTTACATCTATGATGTTTGAAGGTATTTTGGTTCCATTACTAACTCCTTTTAGTGATATGATTTTTCCTGTATCAGACACAATTGAAGTTACGTGAGATGCTGAATTTTCTATTTTATATTCTTTTCTAAAGCCTATAAAATCTACAGTAATATTACGCTCTTTTGAACCTTCATTTACAAATTCTTTTATCATCTGAAGCACATCATGATCTATATAAACTGTACTTGAAGCATCAACAATAATTTTACATCCTTCAGGTAAATGAGCAAAAGTTTGCTTTATTGCAGCTTTGTTTAAAAATGAAACTTCCTGCGCTAATTCCATATAAATTGTTTCTCCTTCGTTATAATTCTCTTTTTTGAAAAAGTATGCCAATTTTACATTTCCTCGTAAAATAAAGTAAACACTTACTGCCAATCCTATTCCAACACCAATCAATAAATCTGTCATTACCACGGCAATAACTGTTACTACAAAAGGTATAAACTGAAACTTTTTACTGTTCTGCCACATGTTAACAAATTTTTGAGGACTTGCTAATTTATACCCTACAACCAGTAATATAGCTGCAAGTGATGCTAAAGGTATCTTATTCAATAAAAATGGAATTGCTATGACAGCAGCCATTAAAAATACCCCGTGTGATATTGCTGCTATTTTAGTTCTTCCTCCAGAATTTACATTTGCTGAAGTTCTAACAATTACAGATGTTACAGGAATTCCTCCAATCAAACAACTAAGCATGTTACCTACACCTTGTGCCTTTAATTCTCTATTGGTATTTGTATATCGTTTTAGAGGATCCATTTTATCTGCAGCCTCAATACATAATAAGGTTTCAATACTTGCTACAGCAGCAATAGTTATAGCAACAACCCAAATTTCAGCATTTGCAATCTGAGAAAAATCTGGAAGACTAAACTGATTCCAAAACTGTGTCATCGATTCTGGAACAGGAAGACTTACCAAATGATCTTGACTTATTGCTAAAGATGAACCAGATGCTTTAAATATTTCATTTATTGAAACTCCTGCCAATACTGCAATTAGTGCACCTGGTACAGACTTCATTCTTATTAAAAAAGGGACTTTTAAAAATGCTATAAGTATTGCTAATGAAACCAATACAACAATGACTGCTCCTGGGTGAATGAAATTAATAGTATTAGCCAAAGTTGTGAATATTTGATGGTCACCAGCGGCATTTACGAAAAAATAATCACCTTCATGCATTTCATCAAATCCTACAGCATGAGGTAATTGCGATAAAATAATAATGATTCCAATAGCTGCTAACATCCCCTCTATAACATTTGATGGTAAGTAGTTTGAAATTACACCAGCTTTAACAAACCCTAAAACAATTTGAATAACTCCTGCTAGAAAACCAGCTAGTAAAAATGCTTCAAAAGACCCTAATGTTGCAATTGCTGCTAAAACAATAGCAGTTAATCCCGCTGCTGGACCAGAGACACTTAACTGAGAACCACTTAATGCACCAACAACTATTCCTGCTACAACACCTGAAATAATACCTGAAAATAATGGTGCTCCACTTGCAAGAGCAATACCTAGACACAACGGAAGTGCGACTAAGAAAACTACCAGACCTGATTAGATATCTGATTTTAAATAT
>CAJXHW010000058.1 GCA_913054565.1 uncultured Kordia sp.
AAGGTGTTGATGAGGATATGATGAAGAAGGAGAGAGAAAAAGAAATGGAAAAAAAATGGAGCAAATGGAAAAAAAAACAATCGTGTATAATAATTTAGTTACAGATATATCTGAATATAATCAAAACTGGGAAGTGCCAGCAAATGAGTCATGGCATTCTAGGTTTTTTAATTAACAAAAATATATTTCACATCAATTTTATTTAGTTTCACCACATAAAAGTAGTGATTCACATCACTAAAAGTGGTTAAGAGTTTGTTTTTTAACGAATATCTGGGTTTTGTGTCGAAGAAAATATATTAGTACTATAATTTCTTATATCTTCACACTAAGCAACATTAAACCCTTTAATTATGAAAAGAGATAATTCTACTTTCGTTACGTTGCCTCAAAAAACTTCATTACATATTAGCTCCCCCGCTAATATATTTAAAATTAATTTGCATTTAATACATGCAATAATTGAAAACATTAAAAACTATACTTCTGTTCTTAAGATAGAACAATTCCTAGTAATCAATGTACTTAGGTTTAGGTATAGGATGTTTTGTAATTATCATTCAATTTTTAAATACTGTTAATAGATATTACAAAACTTAATAGCTAAAGAATCACACAACACTCTTTTGTTTTAATAGTCAGTCATACAATTATAATTGTACATGATAGAGGGTTCTTATGCTTGTATTTTTAAAAATAATAGCAATTTTAAATTTAAACGTCATGAAAAAATTATTATATATATTCGCAATAACACCTTTCTTTCTTTTTTCGCAAGTAGGTATTAATACTACAACTCCACAAGAAACTCTTGATGTGGAAGGAACATTACGTGTTAGCAACACAACTTCTTGTATGCCAGATAAAATATCAGGAACAAATGCAAATGGAGTGCTAACAGATGTAGTAGTTGGAAGAAATTTAGCACTAACGGGTAATGTGTTAAGCGCTGATGTAACTGGTGGGTCGGCATTTTATGTTGTAGCTACTATTCCTGTGCCTGATGGACCACCAGGTGACGAGATTAATAATATTGACTTAGATTTGAGTGGTGCGAACTCTAATAAAGTTGTATTTAGACTAGTTGGAAGAACTGCAAACTACAAAATAACGGGTATTTCAGGTGGTACAGATGGTAGGCATATTGTATTATTTAATGTTAGTACATCAAACCTTACCTTGGTTGCTGAAAGCCCAACGTCATTACCGCAAAACAGAATGATAACCTTAGCTAATAATGTAGCAACTTCCGGACAAGGAACGGCAGAGTTGGTATATGATGGTACATTACAACGTTGGATATTAATTGGATTTAGAGATTAATTACACTATAGCAATATGTTTTATTGATTTAATGTTGCAATTTGAATTTAGTCAATAGCTAGTAAAGCCTAATTTATATATTTAATTAGGCTTTATTTGTTATGATAACTTTGTTAATACTGTTGGGTTAAAACATTTTCATCTGAGAGTTTATTGTGGTATATTTCCTAAATTATTAAAGTGCAATTTGTGCTTTGGTATGATTTTTTATATAAGTTAAGAAAACAAGGATCATAATGCAATACAGAATAATTTTATTAGCTCTAATTATCAGTAATTTAGGTTTTTCACAAAATAAACACCCTTTAGTAACTTCAGATAAGGCGTCTCAAAAATCATGGGTTGATGCTACTTATGAGGCAATGACATTAGATGAAAAAATAGGGCAACTATTTATAGCTGATGTTTGGTCTGGTAAAGGACAACTGCATACTGATAAAATAAAAACGTTAATTAAAGAACATCATATTGGTGGTGTAATGTTTTCTAAAGGAGGGCCATACCGTCAAGCAAAATTGACAAATGAGTATCAAGCACTTTCAAAAACGAAATTATTAATTACTCAAGATGCAGAGTGGGGGTTGAGCATGCGTTTAGATTCAACCTATGCCTTTCCTTGGAATATGACTCTTGGTGCTATAAAAGATAATACGCTTATAGAAGCGGTAGGTAAACAAATTGGTGAACATTGTGAACGTGTTGGTGTACACATGAATTTTGCTCCAGATATTGACATCAATACTAACCCGAATAATCCTATTATAGGAAATCGTTCATTTGGTCAAGATAAATTAAATGTAGCAAATAAAGGAATTGCTTTGATGAAAGGTATGGCTGCCGCTAATGTTTTAGGGTCAGCTAAACATTTCCCAGGACATGGTGATACCTCACAAGATTCTCATAAAACCTTACCTACGATTGATTTTAGTGCAGAACGTATTGAAAATGTTGAGTTATATCCGTTTCGTAAATTAATTGAAAATGGCATCGCTAGTATTATGGTAGCGCATTTAGACATACCTAGTTTAGGAACTTCAACAGGTAAGCCATCATCACTATCAAAAGAAATAGTAACAGATCTTTTAAAAGAGAAATTAGGGTATAAGGGATTGATATTTACTGATGCCTTAAACATGAAAGGGGCTTCAAATTATAAAGAGCCCGGAGATGTTGATGTTGCGGCATTTTTAGCGGGTAACGATATATTATTAATTTCTGAAAATATACCTAAAGCAGTTTTAAAGATAAAAAAAGCTTATGCTAAAAATAAAATCACTGAAGAGCGTCTAGCGCATTCAGTAAAAAAAATATTAATGGCAAAGTATAAAGTAGGTTTACATAATTACCAACCAGTAGACCTTGAAAACATAGCATCAGATTTAAATACGCGTTCAAATGATATATTGTATTCTAAATTAATAGAGAATGCCATTACAGTTGTTAAAAATAAAGAAAATCTACTGCCTATAAAAAACTTAACAACAACGGGTATTGCTTATGTTAAATTTGGAGAAGCAGATCACTTGCCTTATTTGAATAGACTAAAACAGTTTGCCGATGTTACTGAAGTGAAAGCAGTACACTTAGATGAATTAGTAAAAAAACTTGAGAAATTTAATACAGTTATTATTGGTGTACATAAATCTAATGAAAGCCCATGGAAGTCATATAAATTAAAAGATAAAGAGTTAACCTGGTTGTATGAAATAGCAAGGACTAATAAGGTGGTGTTAAATGTTTTCACAAGACCATACGCACTATTAGACTTAAAAACAACAGAAAACTTTGAAAGCATAGTTATATCATATCAAAACAGTACAATAGCTCAAGAAAAATCAGCTGAAGCGCTGTTTGGGAGTATAGCAGTCAAAGGTGTTTTACCTGTGAGTTCAAATGAAAATTTTCCTGTAAACACAACAATTCAAATAGAAAAAACAAACCGACTAGGGTATGATTACTCTGAAAATCAAGGTTTAAATAGTGCTAAATTTAAAAAGATAGATTCTATTGTAAACTATGCGATTAAAGAAAAAATGACACCTGGTGTTCAGTTAGTTGTAGCAAAAGGGGGAAAGATAGTATATAATAAAAATTATGGATATCATACGTATTCTAAAAAACTAAAAGTAACCGATAGTACACTATATGACGTAGCATCATTAACAAAAATAATTTCAACTCTACCACTTTTAATGGAGTTAGAAGAGAATGGTGTGGTTAGTTTAAATTCACAATTAGGAGAGTTATTACCTGAGTTAACCGATTCAAATAAGAAGCACATTACTCTTAAACAAATGTTGTCACATTATGCACGTTTGAAAGCATGGATTCCTTTTTATAAATCAACACTTGATAGTGTCACAAAAAAGCCCTCTTTAGAATTTTATGCCCATAAAAAATCTGATAGTTTTCCTTACCAAGTAGCGGAAGATTTGTATATCAAAAAGTCATATCAAGATTCTATTTTTAAAATAATAAAGGATACTGATTTAAGAAAAAAATGGAAATACAAATACAGTGATTTACCTTATTTTATCTTAAAAAAGTACATTGAAGATTATTATAAAACTGGTTTAGATGAGTTAATTCAGAATCGATTTTATCAGCCGTTAGGTTTAAAGGCTACTTACAATCCATTAAATAAATATCCTTTAAATCAAATTACTCCAACTGAAGAGGACAGTTATTTTAGATATCAAAAAATTCAAGGGTATGTGCATGACATGGGAGCAGCAATGCAAAATGGAGTTGGTGGTCATGCAGGAGTTTTTGCTACAGCTACTGATGTAGCAAAATTAATGCAGTTGTACATTCAGGGTGGTAACTATGCCGGTAAGGAATATTTAAAAACATCGACTATTGATAAGTTTAATACTTGTTATTACTGTAATATTGATGTTAGAAGAGGGGTTGGGTTTGATAAACCTCAATTAGGAAGTGTAGGACCAACTTGTGATTGTGTTCCAATGACTAGTTTTGGGCATTCAGGGTTTACAGGAACATTTGCGTGGGCCGATCCTGATAATGAATTGGTATATGTATTTATGTCTAACAGAACATATCCTGATGCAGAGAATTTTAAATTAGTTCGTGAGGATATCAGGTCTGAAATACAACGTATTATTTATAGTGCTTTAGAGGAGTAAATAATTAAGAATAAAAATAGTTTATGAAAATAGCTATAGTGTGTTATCCAACATTTGGAGGAAGTGGAGTAGTTGCAACAGAATTAGGAATAGCTTTATCACGTAAAGGGCATGAAATTCATTTTATAACATATAAACAGCCAGTACGTTTAGATTTATTGGGGCCTAATATTCATTTTCATGAAGTAAATGTACCAGAATACCCTTTATTTCATTACCAGCCTTATGAGCTAGCTTTATCAAGCAAATTAGTAGATACTGTAAAGCTATACGGTATAGAGCTAATGCATGTACATTATGCAATACCTCATGCCTATGCAGCATATATGGCTAAACAAATGTTATTGTCAGAAGGCCTTAATATTCCTATTGTAACTACCTTGCACGGTACAGATATTACATTAGTAGGAAACCACCCGTTTTATAAACCTGCAGTAGCATTTAGTATTAATACTTCAGACGTTGTTACGTCAGTATCTCAAAGCTTGAAAGATGATACAATACGATTGTTTGATATCAAAAAAAACATTAGTGTTATACCAAATTTTATCGATATTAAAAAATATGAAGAAGCTAAAAAGGCTGAGTGTCAGCGTCATTTATTAGCGCTTAGTTCAGAAAAAATCATCACTCATGTAAGTAATTTTAGAAAAGTTAAACGTATTGATGATGTGATTAATGTATTTTATGCTCTTCAAAAAAAAATATCTTCAAAATTAATAATGGTCGGTGATGGCCCTGAGAAAGAATCCGCAGAAGAATTGGTAAGTAAATTAGGTATCATAGATAAGGTTGTCTTTTTAGGAAAGAGTAATGAAGTAGATAAGATTTTATGTTTCTCAGACTTGTTTTTATTACCATCTGAAACAGAAAGTTTTGGCTTAGCCGCATTGGAAGCAATGGCTTCTGGTGTACCAGTAATTTCAAGTAATACAGGTGGGATTCCTGAAGTGAATATTGACGGTGTTTCGGGGTATTTGTCAAATGTTGGCGACGTTGAGTCTATGGGAAAAAATGCAATTAAAATATTACAAAATGAAGAGGTTTTAAATCAATTTAAATTAAACGCAAAAAAGACTGCTGAAAAATTTGATTTGGAAACCATTGTGGGGCAATATGAGCAAACATATTTTAATATTAAAGGTTAATTTATTGTTGTACAGATACAGTGGTAGTTCAATTAACAAATGTTAATTAAATCTTATTAATGAAGTATAACATAATTAATTTGATTAAATTTGTATTGCATATATTTCTCCCCTATTTATAAAAGAGATACTTACCCCTTATATTAATTCTTACATATTTTAAATCAAGCGCTAAATAAGCTTGAAAGGCATAAATAAAAAAAGATATGCAGTTATATGTTGTTGGAGTAAATTTTTAAAAGTAAATCCTCGAAGTAAAATATTCAAAAGTTCATATAATTAGTTTGTATCTGTTTACTAATCATAAATAAAGAAGCTATGAAAAAAACGTGTATGTATTTGCTTATTTTGGGGATGATATTTCCAATATTTGCTCAAGAAAAAATTTCAGATGTATATTATGAATCCGGAGAACTTCCTGCAGTAGTATTAAAAAAAGCAGGTGAAGAATTTTCAGTATATTATCCTGACAATTCTAACCCAGACAGTAGAGTACTAGAACTTCAGAGTTCTTTTATATCTTACAATTTAGGAAAAGATTTTGAAGGTCATGATTCGTATTTATTAGTTCTAGAAGTTGAAGGAGGAATGTTGTCAGCAACATTTAACGATACTGGTAAACTACTTTCAGTTGTAGAGCGATATGAGAATGCAAAATTACCTAAAAAAGTAAGATTGAATTTAGCGAAGAAATTTCCAGAATGGACACTTGTAAGAGATAAATTTTTATATGTTCAAAGGAATGGAGAAGTTAAAAGAAAGCAATATAAAATTATCATGAAAAAAGATAATAAAATAAGGAGAGTTGTGGTAAATGAAGAAGGTGAAATTATTAGAGGGTAATTAAAACCTAAACCTTTTTTAACAAAAAAGCAGAGTTTAAATAGAGCTCTGCTTTTTTTATTTAATGTAATTAGGCGTATGCTAACTATTGATGTCTCCAATCATTTTAACTTTATTCTGTATGGTATTAAAGTTAGGAGAATGTTTGTTAACCCGCTCCATGAGTTTTTTATATTGTTCTTTTGTGCCATTCCCTTTCACATGAAAAATAAATTTTAGCTCTGGAAATCCAGGGTTAGCATCAGGAGTAATTCCTAAAAAGCCTTGTAAATCTAATTCACCGTCAATTTCTAATTGTAATTGGTCAATTTCTATGTTCATAGCTGTTGCACCAGTCATAAATGTCACGGCCATACAGCCGGCTAAACCGCCTAACATATATTCAGCCGGATTTGGTGCCGAATTAACGCCTAATATTTGAGAAGGTTCATCAATTGTAAAATTGAAATTACGTACTAGTTTGTGATTTCCTAATACCATGTTTTTTGTAGAAACAGTAGTTTTTGTACCACTTTCCCAATTTAAAAAAACACCATAAGTAGCTTTTGCTTCTTGGTTATTTTCCTTTACTTCATTAGCGAATTCACTCAATCCAGCTATGTTTATATTGTTTAACATACCTTAATTATTTAAATATTTTTATTAATGCTTGTTCAATGTCGAATATTAAATCGGCAATATCTTCTACTCCCACAGATAAACGGATTAACCCATCATTAATTCCGATAGCCTTTTGCTGCTCTTTGGTTAAAGATGCTTGTGATGTGTTATATGGAAGTGAAATTAAACTTTCAACACCTCCTAAACTTGTGGCTTCTTTTGGTAGTTTTAATGTCTTTAATAACGTGTGAGCTATCGCATCACCGCCTTCAATTTCAAAACTAATCATTCCGGAATATTTCCCTTTTAACTGTGTTGTTGCTAATTCATGTTGTTCATGGGAAGCTAAACCTGGGTAATAGACTTTTTTAATTTTAGGATGATTTTCTAAATATGTAGCTAAATCTAGGGCATTACTGTTGTGAGTTCTCATACGTAATGCAAATGTTTTTAAGCTACGTTCAAGTAAAAAACAAGCATGAGGATCCATAGATCCGCCATTCTTAAGTAGTTGTGGCCAAATACGGTCAACTAGTTTTCTTGACCCTGATACTGTTCCTCCAATTAAATCAGAATGACCGTTTAAATATTTTGTAGCGGAATTAATTACTAGGTCAACACCTAGGTCAAGCATTTTTATATTGTATGGGGTTAAAAAAGTATTATCAATAATGACTCTTAAATTGTATTTTTTGCCTAAAGCTACGAGTCTTTCAATCGGTACAATTTTTAATAATGGGTTTGTAAGAGCTTCAAAGTAAAGAACTTTTGTGTTTTCTTGAATTGCAGCTTCAATTTCGTCAATACTTGTTGGCGAAGTAAATGTGACTGACATACCATAACGGTCTAAATCTTCATATAGAAAGTTATAAGTACCGCCATAGATATCTCTTGAAGAAACAACATGGCTTCCTTTATCAAGTATTGCTAATAATGTAGAAGAAATTGCGGCCATCCCTGATGAAAAAACAATTGAACTTTCTGCATTTTCTAAGGAAGAAATTTTTTCTTGCACACTCCATTGTGAAGGGTTGCCGTAGCGAGTATAAATCATTTCATCTCTTCCGCGTCCTTCTTCAATAGCCTCATATGAAGCCTCACTTAAATAAAATGTAGAGCATTGAAAAATTGGTGTGCCTAAAGCCCCTGTTTTTTGATCGTCATATTGTCCGGCATGAACTGACTTTGTACTATCACCAAACTCTGTATAGCGTTTGTGTTGTAGTTTTGGACCTGATTCTCGTTTGCGTTTTAAATCATTAAACCAAACAGAACCATCTTTTCTTTTGTCCTCAATGTTTTGATAACTCTTTTTCATAGTTGAAGCCTAAGCAACTTAATTATTTAGTATTGGTACATCTTTTTTTGTTAATTTTTCTTTTTTAGTAATGTAGTTACTTAAGTATTCAGCGTCTTTTTTTATGCCACCTAGTGTAGCTGAACCTCTAGTGTAGAGCCATGGTAAGCCTAAAAAGTATAAGCCTTCTAGTTCACTAACACCTCTGTAGTTTTTAGGGTAATGACTATCATCCAAATCAATGTCATCAATCCATTGAAAATTAGGTTTAAAACCAGTTGCCCAAATAATATTTTTTATGTCACTAACCTTTTGTTTTTCAAAATGTATAGTTTGATTATTTGCATCAAGAGTTCTTCCAACACAAATCACATTTTCTTTTTTGAATAATGTTTTAACGTCTGTACCGATTACTGGTTGACCTCCTTTACTTAATTTTTTACCAATCCATGAATATTTATGAGCCGACAAAAAGCCAATTTTTTTAAACCACCACCATAACGTTTTTCCTAAGATTTCTTGAGGAATAGAATTAATGTTTGTGTTTCCTGAAAAATAGACTGTTCTATTAGTTTTGGAGATTTCGTTTAAAATCTGAACTCCAGAATCTCCTGCGCCTACAACTAATGTGCTTCCGTTTTGTAATTGATTAGGACTTTTATAATGTTCACTATGAATTTGAAAAATACTATCAGATATTTTTGTGTGGCAGGCTGGTGTAAATGGTTTATGAAATGGGCCAGTAGCAACAATAACGTTTTTTGTTAGGAATCCTTTAGTGTCACTCTTCAGTTTGAAAACTCCATTTTCCTTTTTTAAGGATGTTATTTTGTGATTAAATTCAATAGGGATATTAAATTTAACTACATAAGACTTTAGATAATCTGCAACCTCATACTTGTTAGCATAATGCCCTTTTTTATGCGGGAACTTCATGCCTGGTAGATTGTTAAATTCTGATGGAGTGAATAATTTTAATGAATCCCATCTTTTTAACCATGGAGCCCCAGTTTCAGAGTTTGCAT
>CAJXHW010000059.1 GCA_913054565.1 uncultured Kordia sp.
TATCAAGAAAATTATGAGCTTGCAGAAAAAACCAATCTAAATCTTTTAAATAAGATAAAAGACACTTCTGAACTTAAACCATTAATAACATATCATCAAAGTACTGCAAATCTTGCTTACATCTATAAAAAAACTAAACGTTATGAAAAGTCTTTTGAGTATTATAGTAAGGAGAGGGAATTGTTTGAGATTATATCTGAAAAACAAAAGGCCACTGAAATACGACGCATAGAAGCTAAACACAATGTAGCAAATGCAAGACAAGAAGAACAATTAAACACCTTAAAAGAGAAAGAGGCTAAAGAACGCATGTATTTATGGTCTGGAATTGGCGGTATAGCAGCTTTAATTATTATTCTTTTCGGAACTATACTATACCGCAACAGCAAACTGAAAGCAAGAAACCTTTCTTTAAACTTAGTAGAGCAAGAATTAAACCAACAAAAAACATTACAAGCATTACAAGAGAAAAACCAAAGTAAATTATTAAACGCCACTTTAGATGGTAGAGAAGTTGAACGCAAAGATATTGCTCAAACATTACATGACAGTGTTAGTGCACTGCTTTCTTCCGCAAACATGCATTTGCAAGTAGCAAAGAAAAAATGCACCACACCTATTGATGAATTAGAAAAATCGCAACGCATTATTGATGAGGCATCGGGTAAAGTAAGAGATTTATCACATAAACTGATTTCTGCAGTATTATTAAAATTTGGTTTGGAACATGCTGTGTATGATATGTGCGAAAAATATAGCAACTCCTCATTGCTTTTTGAATTGGAAAGTGAAGATAAAATCCCCCGTTTTGAACAAGATTTTGAAATAAAGATTCATAATATTATTGAAGAGTGTATTAATAACATCATTAAACATAGTAAAGCCACAGAAGCTTCAGTTTTTTTACTACACAAAAACAAGTCGTTACAAGTCGTTATTAAAGATAATGGTGTTGGGTTTGATGTGTCAAAAATAAGTCCAAGTTCAGGTATTGGGTTAAGCCAAATTAAAGCGCGTATTGAAAATTTAAATGGAACATTTCACATAACATCAACAAGCAACATTGGTACAGAAATAAACATGAACATCCCTATTCAAATAACACGTAATAACTAACCAAAGCCCCTTTCAGTATTAACTTACGCAATTAAATAAATTAACATCAAAATTATATTGTGATTTTATACAAAAAAACACCGCTACTGTTAATATTTATATTCATAACAACCGTAAGTTTTTCACAGCTAAAACAAAACGATTCTATTTTTTCTTTGGTTAATAAATACATCGAGGAAGATAATAAAGAAGAAGCTTTAAAGCTTGCAATTACTCAATTAGAAGCCGTAACCAAAAAAGAGTCAACTACCCTACAAATAAAATGGAATCGGAAAATTGGCGAATTATTTAGTCACAATAACAATTACCCTGTTTCACTTACTTATTACAACAAAGCTATGATGCTTTGCAACAAAACAGGAGACTCATTAGCAATGGCTCAAGTGTATTTTGATATTGGCTCATTAAACCTTTCTGCTTATTCTAAACAAAGTTATCTAGAACAAAATACTGATGTTGCGCTTGACAAAAGAGACGCAGCCTTTAATAACTTTAATTACCTATTGAATAATTTTAAACATCTTGATAGCATTGACGGTATTTTTGCTAAAACCTATGCCAACTTAACTGGAGTTTATTCCTTTACATCAAACTATAATAAAGCAGAGGAAGCCGGAAAAAAAGCCCTTGAGTACTACACTAAACTGAAAGATACCATTTCAATAGTTGGTGTAAAAATCAATATGGGAGTAACTCAAATATTCCAAGAAAAATTTGATGACGCAGAACTAAACTACCTAGAGCTATTACCCTTGCTAAAAGACACTACCAATTTAAAAATACTACATTACAAAGAAATTAATTATGCCAACTTAGCACATATTTATAGCGAACAGAACAAACATAAAGAGGCAAATAAATATTTAAGTTTATCGCACCAATTAAACGTACTTAATTTAGAACGAACCTCAAATAAAATTTTAGCAGAAATTGAAGCCAAATACAACCAAGATAAAGCTAGACAAGAAGAAATTGCTAAAGCAAAAATAGAACTTGACAAAAAAGAGAAAACGCAATTAATTTTAGGAATATCAGTAACTACAGCAATTTCAATGTTATTATTTGCTGCATTTTTATATAGAAACAGCAAATTAAAAGCTAAAAAATTAGAATTGAAATTAGTTCAAAAAGAATACAACCAACAGCAACAAATTCAAGAGTTACGTGAGCAAACTTAAAACAAAATTATTACTGCCACATTAGATGGCCGGTTAAAAGAGCGCAAATATATTGCACAGACATTACATGATAGCATTAGCGCTTTACTCTCGTCTGCAAATATGCATTTACAGGTGGTCAAAAAGAAAAACAGTAGCCCAATTAAAGAGTTAGAAAAATCACAGCTTATTATTAATGAAGCCTCAGATATTGTCAGAGATTTATCTCATAAATTAATTTCGTCAGTGTTAATAAAGTTCGGGCTAAAAACAGCGTTACAAGGGTTGTGTGAGAAATATTCTAATGACGATTTATCTTTTACACTCAACACAACAACTCAAATTCCTAGATATGAACAAGACTTTGAACTTAAAATTTTCAATATCATTCAGGAGTCCACAAATAACATTATTAAACACAGCAACGCATCTGCAACATCTATTTACATGAAACAAATAGATACTAACTTATTAATTACTATTGAAGACAATGGCGTGGGCTTTAATGCCGAAAATACAGCCTTAAAAAAAGGTGTTGGACTAGATTTAATAAAAACTCAAATTAAAAATCTAAATGGCCACATTCAAATAACATCGATAGAAAACAAAGGGACAAGCATTGAAATAAGTGTTCCTGTAATTATAGCTTGATTTATGTAATGCAATTGATCAATAATCATAAAGATGACATTAAACCTATGCTTCTTTTCTACATTTTATAACGCTAAAAAAGTGGCTGTGGGTTAAATTTAGATGCTTCATTTTAAAAAAGTGAAAAAAAATAGAGCTATTTAACACATCTGTGGGAAAATAAAATGGTTTAAAGCAGTATTTATTACGCTGATATTTTTACATTTGCTAAGCTTTAAAAAGATAACAAGTACATTATGAATTTACACGAATATCAAGGTAAAGAAATATTAAGTAGTTTTGGTGTTAGAATCCAAAGAGGAATTGTAGCGCAAACTGCTGATGAAGCTGTAAATGCAGCAAAAAAATTAACTGAAGAAACCGGTACAGGTTGGCACGTAATTAAAGCACAAGTTCACGCGGGTGGTCGTGGAAAAGGTGGTGGAGTTAAGTTGGCTAAAAACTTAGATGAGGTTAAAGACATCGCCGGACAAATTATAGGAATGGATTTAGTAACGCCTCAAACTTCTGCCGAAGGAAAGAGAGTACACCAAGTACTAGTTGCTGAAGATGTTTACTATCCAGGAGAAAGTGAAACAAGTGAATTTTATGTATCTGTATTATTAAACAGAGCTACTGGTAGAAACATGGTAATGTATTCTACAGAAGGTGGTATGGATATAGAAACTGTTGCTGAGGAAACTCCGCATTTAATTTTCACTGAAGAAATAGATCCTGCTACAGGATTATTACCATTTCAAGCACGTAAAATTGCTTTTAACTTAGGTTTATCAGGAAAAGCATTTAAAGAAATGACTAAGTTTGTTGCTGCATTATATAAAGCATACGTAGAGTCTGATTCTGCTATGTTTGAAATTAATCCAGTATTAAAAACTTCTGATGATTTAATTATGGCGGTTGATGCAAAAGTTACTATTGACGATAATGCATTATACAGACGTAAAGATTATTTAGCAATGCGTGACTTAAGAGAAGAAAACGCTATTGAAGTAGAAGCAGGTGCTTTAGGTTTAAACTATGTAGATTTAGATGGTAATGTTGGATGTATGGTTAACGGAGCTGGTCTAGCAATGGCAACTATGGATTTAATTAAAATGTCTGGTGGTGAACCAGCAAACTTTTTAGATGTTGGAGGTACTGCAGATGCTAAACGTGTTGAAGAGGCTTTTAGAATCATCTTAAAAGATCCGAATGTAAAAGCTATATTGGTAAACATTTTTGGAGGAATTGTACGTTGTGACCGTGTTGCTGAAGGAATTATTGCAGCATTTAAAAACATGGGAGATGCTATGAACGTACCATTAATTGTTCGTTTACAAGGAACTAATGCAGATATTGCTAAAAAGTTAATTGATGATTCAGGATTAGATGTACACTCGGCAACTGCTTTTAAAGAAGCTGCTGATAAAGTAAAAGCTGTTTTAGCTTAACATACTGATTTTAATATATAGAAAAAGCTCAAACTTAAGTTTGAGCTTTTTTTTGTTATATTAGTACTATGAGTCACGAAGAAAAATTAAGTGCTTTAAGCCAGCTCATTGCGTTTGCACGAGCAAATAATGACGTTTCTATTATTGAGTATAATTTTTTAATTGCTATTGCTAATCTAATTGGTGTTACAAAAGAAGCATTTGATAAATTATTAAACTCACCATACCCTTTTAGGAATATTAAACATGAAAGCCAACGTATAGTTCAATTTCATAGACTGCTTTTACTCATGAACATTGACCATGTCATAGCCCCTGAAGAATTAGACAAAATACACCAACTAGGCTTAAAAATGGGCTTGAATATTTTAGCTGTAGACAAAACTCTAGAGGTGATGAAAAACTATAAAAACAATAACATTCCACCTGAAGTTTTGTTAGACATTTTCAAAGCCCACTACAATTAAAATTAATGTGTTAATTTATGAACTAAATATTGATATAACTTATACATCAATACCCCCATAGCTGCGCCAAAAACAAATCCCGTCAATACATCTCCTGGATAGTGTACACCAATGTATATTCTACTATACCCTACCATAAGTGCCCAAATGAATAATAATATTGCACTATATTTTAGATGCTTTTTAAGTAATTGCCCTGTAAAAATAGCTAAGGCCATAAAATTAGTAGCATGTGCCGAAAAATAGCCTCCTTTACTCCCACACCAATCTTTAACCAATCTAACTTGATCTGCTAATTCATAGCAAGGTCTTTGACGTAGCAATAATTCAAACTTAAAGTAGCTACAAACCCTATCAGTAATAACAATCATAATAGCAACAAGTAAAACCGCTATTAATGTATTTTTTACCCCTAGTTTTTTATACAATAAAAACAAAAGAACAGCATACATTGGTATCGCATTCCATTTTCCAGTAATAAACATCCAGAAACTATCAAAAGTTGGAGTTCCTAAACCGTTTAAAAATAAAAACAGATCTGTATCTAACTGTAATAATCCATCCATTATTCGTCGTATAAAGCTACTTCTCTATCGTAAAAATCAGATGCTTCCTGAATGCATATTTCTGCCTCCGACAACAATTCGTCTTCATCCTCTTTATCAAAATCTTCCAACCATCCAATTTCATCATTTACTAAATTGATGATAAATCATGGAAAACCAGTATGAACTATAAATATATCATCTGGGAAATCTGTATTGTCTCCTAATAAAAACTTTGGTAACTCCATATACTTTATGTCTTGATTAATTTTTTAGTTATATAATTGAATCTAATGAATAGTAGTATAGCTGCTACTGACAAGCCTGCCAACAAACCAAACCATACACCTGAACTTTTAAACTCAGTATGCAATCCTAAACAATAGCTCATAGGAAAACCTACAACCCAATAGGATATAAATATTAGTAGTGTAGGAATTTTAACATCCTGTACTCCTCGCAAAGCTCCTAAAACAACTACTTGTATTCCATCAGATATTTGAAAAACTGCAGCTATCAAGAGTAATGAGGATGCTATTTTTACTACTTCTACAGTGTTACCTAAATCTGCTAAATTATTATAATTTACAAACAAGTCTGGAAAAATATTATGACACATCACAAAGATTGCTGCAAAAATAATTTCAATAAATATTGTTAGCAGAAAAATAGAAAATGCCACTCTTCGTAATTCTTTAAAGTTTTGTAACCCCTTCTGATTACCAACTCTAATCATAGCCGCAACACTTAACCCCATACCAACCATAAAGGTTAAAGAAGATAATTTTAGTGCTATTTGATTGGCAGCTTGCGCATTACTTCCCAAAACACCAGATAACCATATACCCGCTGTAAATATAGCGACCTCAAAAAACATTTGCATTGCAGATGGCACACCTAATGACACTATCTTTTTTACAACTGTTTTTTTAATGACTGCAAAATTTAAATTGGTCACATAAGGTTGAAATTTTTTCTTAGATCTTAATAACAGCCAAATGAACACAAGCATTACAATCCTTGAAATTAAAGTACCAATGGCAGCACCAATAATTCCTAATTCAGGAAAGCCTAGCTTACCGTAAATTAATATATAGTTAAGAGCTATATTAATAACATTAGCTATAAGTGTAGCCCACATTGCATATTTTGTTTGCGACAAACCATCTGAAAATTGTTTAAACGCTTGAAACATTACCATTGGTATTAATGAAAATGCTACTATTTCAAGATACGGAATTGCCAATGCAACAACATCTTCTGGTTGCTTCATATGATACATTAATGGCTTTAAAAACAACATTAAAGCAAATAATACTACACCCAAAAACGTACACAATAACAACCCATGTTTAAAAGCGGCTTTACCTTTTACAACATTACCTTCACCATCTGCTTCAGCAACTAATGGGGTTATTGCTGTAGAAAATCCAATTCCTAAAGACATTGCGATAAACAAAAAACTATTCCCTAATGATACCGCAGCTAATTCTGTTGTACCAATTTTACCCACCATAATATCATCAATCAAACCGACCATTGTATGCCCCACCATACCCAAAATAACAGGGTAAGCCAGTTTTAAGTTGTAACGAAATTCTTTTGTGTATGCAGTAATTTTCAAGTGCTATTTTTTTGGGTGTACAAATGTACACGATAGTATTCAAACAAAGGATATGAAGCCCTAGAAGATTATTTTTTAATTTTTGAATTCTGAATTACACCATACTTATCAAACAAATACATTAATGAGGTCATTGTAGCCGCCCCTAATTCTAATTCTCTTTTGTTTACATGCTCAAAAGTGTCATTAGCTGCGTGATGGTGGTCAAAATACCGTTGTGAATCTGGTCTTAAACCACACAACACATTATCACCTTTTAAAGGACCAACATCTGCACCACTTCCTCCTTTTTCAAAATAATGAATTAAATAAGGTTTAAAAAGCGACTTCCATGACACCACTTTTTCAAAATTTTCATCTGAACAGTCAAAAGAAAAGCCCCTTGGCGTAAACCCCCCAGAATCACTCTCCAAAGCAAACACATGATTTTCTGATTTTTCAGCGGCAACTTTAGCATACTTTTTCCCACCACGTAAACCATTTTCTTCATTCATAAACAAAACAACTCTAACTGTATGCTTGGGCTTATACCCTGTTTGTTTTAATAAACGCAACACTTCCATTGATTGTACCACACCTGCGCCATCATCATGAGCGCCATCACCTAAATCCCAAGAATCTAAATGTCCACCAACAACCATAACTTTATTAGGATAAGCACTTCCAGTAATTTCACCAATAACATTATAAGATTGTACATCTTTCAGTTGTTTACAGTGTTGAGAAAAATAAAATTTAATTTTCGGATCCAATTGCAACATCCCACTTAACAACTCTGCAGCATTAGTACTTATTGCTGCCGCTGGAATACGATTTGACACTGGTATTTCACCATACGTCATAGATCCTGTATGTGGAAAATCATCTAACCTTAAATTTAAAGAGCGCACAATTACTCCAACAGCGCCATAAGCAATAGCTTTTTCAGCACCTTTGTACCGTTGCTCAACACATCCGCCATAAGCATTAAATGTACTAATTAACTCGGCTTGCATTGGTCGGTTATAAAACACTATTTTCCCTGCAATTTTACTCGTTCCTAATGCATCTAACTCATCAAAACTTTGCACCTCTATTAGCTCGGCTTTTAATCCACCAGTTGGTGTAGCAACAGAGCCACCTAAAGCACAAATAGGCATCATTGTAGATTTCCCAGGAGCTGTTTCAACATAAGCGTATTCTTTTGCTCCTCTTACCCATTTTGGCACCATTACTGGTTGTAACCATACACGATCTAATCCTAATTGCTCTAATTGCTCTTTTGTGTATTTTACTGCTTTTTCAGCATTGTATGACCCCGATAATCGCCCACCTATTTGATTAGACAAATGGTTTAACCATTCATATGATTTCCCATTTAACAAAGACGCATCATAAATATTTTTTATCATTTTACTATCTTCAGATTGTGAAAAAAGTAGTGTTGTAAAAAGTAGCGACGTTAGATAGAGTTTTATTTTCATTCGTTTTCTAATTCTTGTTTGTATATTGAGAGCTTTTCTTTAATAGCATCACTCAATTCTGGTTCATCAATATCTTTATATGCTTTTAACGTATCATATATCGTTTTTGCTACAATATATCTTGCTGATGGTTTATCATCTGCAGGAATAATATACCAAGGAGCCTTCTTGGTTGATGTGTTATTAATAGCTTTTTGATAACATGCTTGATAGTTATCCCAAAGTTGTCGCTCTTTTAAATCACCTGGAGAAAACTTCCAGTTTTTTTCTTTAAGAGCAATCCGGCGCAATAACCGACTTTTTTGTTCTGATTTACTAAGGTTTAAGAAAAATTTAAAGATTATTGTGCCATTTTCAGCAATGTGATGTTCAAAATTTCTAATTTGTTCAAAACGCTGTTCCCAAAATTCATCATCAATATCATTAACTGAATTAATGTTAGGTAGGTTTTCACTCAATATATATTCTGGATGCACTCTGGTTACCAATACATTTTCATAATGCGTTCTATTAAATATTGAAAATTTACCTCGTGATGGTAACGCAATATAATGACGCCATAAAAAAACATGTTTCAGTTCTAAATCGGTAGGTACTTTAAAACTATGTACAACAATACCTCTTGTATTAAAGTCTTTAAATACTTCACGAATCAAACTATCTTTTCCTGCAGTATCCATACCTTGTAAACAAATTAATACGCCATATTTACCATGTGCATATAATGTGTCTTGTAATTTCCCAAGTTTTTTCCTTAACTTTTTAAGCTCTTTCTTAACATCTTTTTCATTATCTAATTCTATATGGGTTTTATATTCTGATAAGTCTATTTTTTTATCAACTCTATATTTATCAATATTCAGCTTTTT